>JAJFHK010000230.1 GCA_021775655.1 Filomicrobium sp.
GCGAAATGCGCGCCAGCCATGTGCCGGACGTGACCGCAAAGACGGTGCGCAAGGTGCTGGTCACGCAAGTTCGCCGCGCAAGCACGCTCAACACCGATGACTCGCTGCTCTACTACTGGCTTGGCCGTGAGTTCGACAAGCACGCCTCGGTGAACCATTCCATCAAGGAATACGTCTCGAAGGACGGCAAGACACACGTCAACACTGCCGAGTCGTTCTTCGCCATCCTCAAGCGCGGCATTACCGGATCGTTCCACTCGGTCTCAGAGCAGCACTTGCAGCGCTACGCTCATGAGTTCGCGTTCCGCTGGAATACCCGCGAAGCAAACGGCTTCGACGATACAGAGCGCGCCAATGCAATCCTCAAGGCCGCAGAAGGCAAGCGCCTGACATATCGGCGGACTGGTGAAGCCCAAGACGCCTAAGCAGAAGGCCATGCGCTTCCTCCGATGGAAAAAACGACACTACAAGTTGTAGTGGGTAATCGACTTTTCGAGCGCATCAGCATACTAACGAGGGCGCCGGTGATCAGACCGGCGCCCTCTGTATCGCGTTCCGCAAATTCCTTGTTCCCAGCGGAAGCGATGTTCGATGTTGTGGCCGCGTCTTCGCGCTCGCGTCAATTGCTGGGTTCCCGTCCTCCACAATGCTGTGAAGCGAAAGGAACTAGGCCATGCCTGATACGCAAGAAGTCAAGTGCGCAAGATGCAAATGCGCGCTTCAAGGGCCGGCTGACCCGAAACCCAATGATATATTGACCTGTCCCAGTTGCGGCGAGGGGGACACACTCGATCGCGTCCTTGCCGAAGTCGGCAAGTACGTGGAGGAACAGGTTGCGAAATCCCTCCATAACACCATCGCCAAAGCCACAAGGGGCAGCGATGTGTTCAAGGTCACATCGAATTTCAGACCAAAGGGTGGCCACCGCTTCGTCGTTGACCTCGACATCTAAAGTCATCTGAGTGGCTGTCACTTCTTCAATGCCCGTTCGATCCGCTTTGCCGCGCGAATTTCCTCCGAAGGAAACATGGCGTCCTTTAAGGCCGCGTCGAGGCGAAAGCCCAGGATGCGAAGCGGCAGAAGGATGAGATAAAGCGGCAAGAACAGGATGATAAGGATAAATCTCATGGCGCAGGGTGCCCTCCGAGATATGTTGGCGTCTGTGAGCACCCTACTACAGCCTATTTTCCTTTCTGTCCCCGCTTCGGCTCATCCTTGTGAGGGCTTCGGCGGCGTTTTCAGCATTCGCTTGAGCGTGTCGTCGCGGACCTTCTCGGTTTCCGCTTCGGTCCGCTCGTTTTCAACCTTTTCAGGCTTCTTTTCAGGTTTCGACATGGCACAGACCTACCTAGCTCCTCGACTCAAGATAGCACGAGCCAAGAGCCATATTGAAGAACTTGACCAAGAGATCGGCAGCTACCTTTCACGGGAGCCGTTCGTGCTTATTGTTGAGAAATGGAAGGCTGACCCCGGCACCGGAACGAATGCGTGGACTGCTAGAATTCGCGAACCACTACCTAGGACGCTTGCACCCATATTGGGTGACGTGATCCATAATCTCAGGACTTCACTCGACTTACTCGCGTCCGATTTGGTTCGCGCAAATGGAGAAGACCCGACGAAGGTTCACTTCCCATTCTCCAATAGCTTCAGCGAGCTTCCAGGCCAGATCAAGGGCAAGGGTTTTCATAAAGCAGGACATGCCGCTGTCGCGTTACTGAAGGAATTGCAGCCCTACAAGGGCGGCAACCTTGCACTTCGCGCCATTCACGACATGGACATACGGGATAAGCATCAAGAACTATTGCCCGTTTCGCATGGCGTTACGCTTGATCTCTCTGGCCTGACTTCAAAAGACGCAACCGATAAGGCCAAGGCACAATTAGCCAATTGGAGTTCGCAGATCGAGCGGGACGGACAAGAAATTGTCCTGATGCCTGCCGCTTGGGGACCGCCACTCGGCACGAAGATCAAGGCAACGTACCTTTTCGCTCTTGATGAGCCGCTTCCCATCGGGGGAGTTGAAATCATTGCAGCGCTTCAACAGTTTTCGAACATCTGCGAGGGCGTCATCGGAGAGTTCGAAAAGATCGCTAGGATTTGACTCCATCGAAAGCTGCTTTCTTAGCTACATACTTCCCACGCAGCGAGTTTGGGAGTGACAACTGCCACTCGACCGTCGATCAGCCGAACGCAACGGAACTAATCTGTTTTTTTAAGTTAAGATTTGACCGGGCTGTCCAAGTGAGGGGGTGGGAGCAGACAGCCCGGTCGGTTGCACGTGCTCATCTAAAACCGCACGAGACGGCAATCGGTTCCTTGGTCTGGGGCGAGGGTATGGGAGAAGCTCAAAGTGCCACCACAGGTGGCAGCATGATTGGGCTTGCGGATAGGACCATGCAAGCGCAGTACTTAAAAAGCGATCGATAGCCGCAATCTTCCTGCTGGACGACTTCTGCAATGCAATTGATCTACGGTGATCAAAGCGTGTTTCTCCCGCGATGCTCGCGATGGGTGCAAAGGCTGGCGGCGATTAAAGACCGCCAGCCATGTAAAGCGAACTCAAGTAGTAAGTTCGACGCGATTCAAAACATCTCACCAGGATTCACTCAGGCTGGTGCCCGCCTCACACCAAAAGGATCGCCCTCTCGCGGACGGAGTGGGCACAATGTCCATGCCTCGACGTTAGAGTTGCGTCTTGACGTATACCAAGTGAGAAATGGCGAAAGGAGCAGCCCCGCGATCAATGGCGAAAGCCAAAGGGCAACCGACTCGTCTATGCTGATTGCCACGGCAGTCAACAGCCCACCGCAAGCGACGTGCATCCAGTGAAACTTTATTGCTTCGCCAATGCGGATATTACGGTGACGTCGATTTTGAGCGTTCCAACCCGAATCTCTTCCTAGAAAAATCTCAGCAAGAAACTGCAGGTGCAGCAGCATAAATATTGGCGCCATTAGAGCGCTCACTACGAGTTCCAACAGAAAGCCTAAGGTCAGCTGCAATGATCTCACAACTGGCGTCGCACTTTTTTGTATGACGCGCAGTAGCGCAACAAACAGTCCGAGAAGCTTTGGCAGAAACACGATAGCGATTGTTCCGAAGAGAACGTGGAGCCCGGCATCAGGGTCGAACGTCGGCCATTGAGGATAGAGCGACTCCTCAGAGAAATAGGAAATTTCTCGTCCTTTTTCTTGTGTGACGAGCGAAAGCCCGACAAGAAGCATCGACAGCCACACCACCGATGACAGGTAGGAGAAGATACCGATTGAGAGGTGGATTCTGCTGATTGGTGCCAGACCCTTCGCGGGCAGAACCGCCATGTGCTGCAGGTTCCCCTGCATCCAGCGCCGATCGCGTGCCGCCATGTCAATTAACGTTGGCGGACTTGCTTCATCACTGCCCGAAAGGCCCGTCACAAGCGCTACCCTCCAGCCCA
>JAJFHK010000024.1 GCA_021775655.1 Filomicrobium sp.
GAGGGCTGTAAGCGCGCGGTCGAAATCATAGCGGCAGGCCTTTTGCGCGGTTTCGCTGCGAAGCACTTCAGGAAGAATGAATGAGTTTTTGGCGTTGAACCAAAGCGGCGACTCGATGTCGTCCATTGCGAATTGGGTCCAGCTATCCTGATGGGCCCGTGCGATGCTGCCGGCAGGAAAGGTCAGCTTGCCGTGCTTGTCGGCGAGGAACTGCACGATCGCCACCGAGTCAATTATGAAGTTCTCTCCTGTTTGTAGGATGGGAACCTTTCCGGTTGGATTGTACGACTTGGCATCATCGCTGCGCGGTGGCACGGGATCGACCTCGTACTCTGCTTCGAGTTCCTCCAGCATCCATAAGACTCGGAATGCACGCGTCCTTGGGAGTCCTATCAATTTGTACATCTGTTTGAACCCTGTCATTTCCTGATAAGCAGTTTGACGAAACTCTTAAGCCACCGAACGTGCCGCGGCCAAGCCCCCCGTTTGTCACATTCTCGTGGCGCTTGACTGCCTTCCAACGATTCCAATGCTCGACAACAAACAAGCTTGTGTTAGCGATCTCAGGTGTTGTTGGAAGGAATACCAACCACTTGACGGGGTCCGACGCCGGACTAATCTCCGCGACCTTCCGCTGCCGCCTATACTAAGAATTGCAACACGAATTCCAGGAACTAAACATGCCGCTTCTCAGATTCGATCTCTACGAAGGCCGCACCGATGCGGAGCTCAAGGCCCTACTCGATGCGGTCCATCGGTCAATGGTTGACTGTTTTAAAGTTCCTGAGCGTGACCGCTATCAAGTTGTACGCGAGCACGTTCCTTCGCGCATGATCATGGAGGATACCGGGCTCGACATTCCGCGCACTAGTGCGTTCGTCTTCATCCAGGTGACGACACGGCCACGGACAGTCGTGGAGAAAAAATCGTTCTACGAACTCACCGTGGAGAAGTTGGAGAAAGACTGCGGAATTGCGCCCTCCGACGTGATGATCAATTTCGTCACGTGCGAAGACGAGGATTGGTCGTTTGGCTATGGCCGCGCGCAATTCCTAACAGGTGAGCTATAAAGTTATAGCAGCTTCTGAGCCATGACGGCGATCGTGCGGGCGTAGACGTCAGCGCGGTTCCATTCTTTGATCGCACGGTAGTTGCCGGTGCCCGGCCCCCAGGTGGCGCCTCGCTTCCAGCCGTGCCGTTTCAGATAGTTGGCCGTCGAGGCCAGGATGTCGGGGACGCTGCGGACCAGATCGCGACGGCCGTTGCCATCGTAATCAACGGCGTACTTGTCATAGGAACCAGGTAGAAACTGCACCTGTCCGATTTCGCCAGCCCAGCCGCCGCGCATTTGTTTTGGACTCATGTCACCCTTCTGCACGATCCGCATGGCGGCGTGCAGATGCCCTTTGAAGAATTTGGAGCGTCGGCAATCGTAGCTAAGCGTAGCGATGGCCTGGATGATGGAATACTTGCCCGAGCCGTCCTTGCCGAAGTTGGTTTCCAGTCCCCAAATCGAGACGAGGATCTCCGCAGGCACGCCGTAATTTTTTTCGATTCCGGCGAGAAGCTTGCGGTGCTTTTTGAGTTTCGATCTCGCCTTCTTAATCAGGTATGACCCGACGCGGCGCTTATAGAATTGCTTGAAGCTCAATTTGAACGATTTCTGCGAGCGGTCACGCCTGATCACGCGCTTGTCGTAGCTTACTCCATTCAGAGCTCGTGAAAGAGTTTTCTTGGAGATGCCTTTCTTGCGCGCTTCGTCCTTGAAGCCTTCAAGCCAGTTGGAAAAGCCACCGGCAGACTTACCGCACTCGGCGGCGTTCACTGCTGGTGTATGGACTACCAGCACGAACAGAACGGCGAATGTCGCAAACGTCTTGGCAAGCAATGGCAGATTAGCACGCATTAAGAAGTCTCCTCTGGCCACGGATGTTTGCGCCTGTGATAACCTGAGAGTGCTCGCGATGACGTAGGCCCGATCGCCGCAGCACGAATGCCGCCATTCAGCTTCCTTTTTCCTCCTCCTCGCCGTCCCCACGTTGCCAGACAACGCGATAGAGTTCGAAGCGACGGTCGAGAAAGTTTCTGACACTGCCCTCGCGGCGCGCAACTGCCAGATCGACCAGTCTTAGATCGGCTGTGGCGATGGTCTCGGTGTTGGCGGCCGTATCGGCTGCGACCCCGTCGCGCGCAAAGGGAATATCGCAAGGTGTCAGAATGGCGCTCTCCGCGTAGTGGACGTCCATATTCTCGACGTTCGGCAAGTTGCCAACGACGCCCGACATGATGACGTACATCTGGTTCTCGATGGCGCGCGCATGGCAGCAGTAGCGCACACGTAAGAACCCCCTGCGATCGTCGGTGCAGAACGGCACGAACAGCAGCATTGCTCCTTGGTCGGCAAGGTGGCGGGTCAGTTCGGGAAACTCGGAATCATAACAGATGAGCACGCCAATTGGTCCGCAGTCCGTGTCGACTACGTTGACGTCGTTGCCACCCTTGATGTTCCACCAATAGGATTCACTGGGTGTCGGGTGGATCTTGTCCTGGCTATGCACTGCGCCGTCGCGAAGAAAGACATAAGCAACGTTGCGAATTTCTCCGTTTGGAAGCTTTGTCGGGTGCGACCCGCCAATGATATTGATATTGTGGGAGATGGCCAATTCGCGCATAAACGCGACAAACCATTCGGTATAGGTGGTGATTTTCTCGATGCCTTCCAGCGGCGGCAACGCCTTCGGCTCCAATGATAACAATTGAAGCGTGAATAGTTCCGGAAGAACGACGAAATCGCATTTGTAGTCGGCTGCGATGTCGACGAAGTAGGCGACCTGCTTCTGAAACTCTTCGGCACTTGAAATGCCTCGCATCTGATATTGGACGGAGGCGACACGGACGGTATCTGGGCGCGCCAAGGCAGAAGGCTCGCGTCCGTGGTTCTCATCGTACTCTGGATTCTGCCAGACCATCAGGCTCGCGAAGGCTGCCGATTGCCGGTCGTCGGGTTCGTAGCCCTTGAGCACGCCTTTGGGCTCGAAACCCTGTGAGATCTGGAAGTTGATAACTGGATCGCGAAGTTTCTGGTCGGCGACAGCGTCAAGGTAGGCTTCAGCGGAGCCGAACTCTTTCAGCCGGCGCGCCAAACCCGGCATACGGCCGCCGAATACGATACCCTTTAGGCCGAGTTCACGAGCAAGGGCTTTTCTAGCGTTATAGAGGCGCTGGCCGATCCG
>JAJFHK010000231.1 GCA_021775655.1 Filomicrobium sp.
TCTGGAATTCGCCGCTGAGGCCTTAGGTCCGGAAGCATTCGAAGGGACTGAAGTCGTACTTCCCGACTCCAGTATCGAAAACGCCAGTGTAATCGATCTTGGTGGGCGGTTGCTTGAGCTTGTGCCGCAATCGACGGCTCATACCGACAATGACCTCATCATCTCTGATCAGAATACGGGAACAACATTCGTCGGCGACCTAATTTTCTCGGAACACGTTCCAGCTCTCGATGGCTCGATCGTCGGTTGGATAAATGTCCTCGAAAAACTAGGAAATTCGCCAGCCCCTAAAATCGTCCCAGGGCACGGCGCGGCGGCCCTCACATGGTCTGAAGGCGCGACTCCGATGCTTCGCTACCTGCGTGCTGTTGCAAGTGATGTAAGGGCCATAATCAAGAGGGGCGGATCGATCAGGGACGCCATTGAAAGCGCGGCAGTCGGCGAAGCCCGGTCTTGGGAACTATTCGACGAGTTCCACAAGCGAAACGTTACCGCAGCATTTGCTGAGCTAGAGTGGGAATAACGTTTTGTTGAGCGCAATCCTTGGAATGGTTGCTTGATTGTTCACGAGACATGCGAGAAAAGATACATAGACAAAATTCTATGTGTCGAGAATCCGTTTTTATGTCGAGAATTTGAAAGGATTCCAAGCATGACAACCAGGAGCTTTTCAATGACCCCTAAAAAATGGCCGCTTGCACTAAGCGCCGCGTTAGCGTGTGTCATTATGGCCGGGCATGTCCCGGTAGCGCACGCCGATGAGGATGCCGAATTGTGGGCGAGCATTCAAAACGACGTGTTCGGTGAAGGTCGACAAATTGCTGACGGCGAGGGCAAGCTTGAGCTTGAGGCCCCCTATCGGGCCGAAGATGCGGCTGTTGTGCCGATCACAATTACGATTCCTGCCGGTACAGCTCCGAAAATCCGTAAACTTACCCTCATCGTGGACAAGAATCCGGCGCCAGTGGTTGCCGCATTCTCGTTTGGTGCAGCCGCTGGTGAAGGCGAGCGCAAGATTGAAACGAGAGTGCGCATTAACCAGTATTCCAACGTGCGCGCGGTTATCGAAACTGCGGATGGTTCCGCCTTTATGCAAACCAAGTTCGTCAAGGCTGCTGGCGGGTGCTCCGCACCGGCGTTGAAGGACAAGGATGAGGCACTGGCCAGTATCGGAAAAATGAAGCTGAGGCCATTGGCACCACGCGCAAACGTAAGCAGCAGTGCCACGGCGAATGCTCAGATCATGGTTCGTCATCCCAATTATTCGGGCATGCAGATGAACCAGCTAACGGGTTTATATATCCCAGCCAAATTTCTAGAGCACATGAAGGTTCGCAAGGGAGATCAGCTGGTCTTCGAAATGACGTCTGGGATTTCGCTTTCGGAGAACCCCCACATTACGTTCTCTTATGCTGTCGATGTGGAGGGCCCACTTTCGGTTTCGGCACGCGACACCGACGGGAAGGTGTTTACGACCACGGCGGATGTAACAGGATCGTAAGGTCCCGAGCGCAAACGCCACACGGTTGAGCGCGATCGACAAAATTGGAAAATGGCCGGCAAAGTAGAGCCGGCCATTTTTTCTGCGCAGCAGGGGTTAGAAGCAGCGTATTTCAGCTTCGACTTGCGCCTTCTTCAGCCGCAAAACTTTGTCCTGAGTAGGTTTATACCTCAGTGCCGCGACCCTCTCGCCGCCCTTCTGAACAACCGACATGATCGTTTCGGCTTCTTCGTAGTCCTTGTAGGGCAACAGCTCAGCAATCTTATCGATCGAGCAGGAACATTTGAAAAGGGTGTCTCGCGACTCGCCGTTTACCTGCATGCAGGCGAAAACGTAATCCGCGCGCGCAACCGTCGGATAGTCGTTGGAAGGCTGATCAACCGCTCGCGCATGGCTGACCGTGAACAAGCCTGCGGCAAGGGCAGCCGCCATATAGATTCTTCGCCCTGAATGACCCATCACTGTTTTCCATCAACTGTTTCGGCGTCGCTTTCAGTATATTTTACGCCGTCCAGGAGAATCGATTCCTCAAGGCTTGGCGAACCAGGTTTGGGGCTGCTGTAGTGAGATTTGAACGCAGCGAAATATCCCGGCACTTCGTCGCTCATCAAGAAATCAAACTGAGCGTTTTCGTAACCCTTCATCTTATCGATGTTCTTTCGATCGCCAGTGAAGGGGCGGATCGCCAGTTTGTACCCATTAACTTCCTTACCCTTGTATTCAAACTTCGCTGGTACGACACCACCTTCCGTGCGCATCGCGATCCGGAAACGGTTCTTGTGATAGGCACCGCTGCCGCCCGCCACTCGCGAGAATCCCGAGACAGCACGGTCCAAGAAAAACACGAGCACGGGGTTGGCGGTAACACCGGTAATGTTGCGCGGGTCGCGCTCAAGTTCTCCGCGAAAGATCTGTACGATCGTATCTCGCGTGCCGTTCTCGTTCACCTTCGTGACGTCAACTTCAATAACGCTCTTGAAATTTCGGCCTAAGAGCTTCGGCTGGGGGCTTTTGCGCTCGAAGTTGTAGATCAGCTTTGTTCCCGCAGCCGCACTGTTGAGGTGTGGCTTGTCGAACAGCGCCGCTTGAATACTGGTCGGCGTTTCGGCAGCGGCGACGTTGGCGCCACCCAGGACAATGGCTACGGCAACTAAGCTAAAGCCTCGGATACTTGACAGCACATGCTGCATTAACAGTCCTCCGGTTTCTTAATTTTGCGGCTGCTTTGCAGCACAAATGTTCGGGTTTTGCGTTTCAATACAACACGCAGGCATGCGCGCACAAGATGACGACGCTGCCAGCGTCAACGCAGAAAGTCGCCAAATGCCCGTGGTCCGTCTGGAACCTCAACGCGTCCGGTAATTTCAAGGCTTCGAGCGTCAATGCGCTCCAACGTGTTTTCTTCCCAACAGGCGACGTAAACATGGCGGCCGGAGGGATCAGCGGCGATCCCTTCCGGGTAGGCCCCGACTTTTACGGCCTTTATTACGGTGTTCGCTTCCAGATCGATCACGCTGACCGTCTCGGCGTACTGGTCGGTTACAAATGCCCGTCCGCCGGCAAGGGCCACAGCATAAGGCCGGTTGCCGACGTTAACGGTGGCAATCGTTTTGCCCTTCATGATGTCAACGATCGAGACATCGTTGCTCTTGACGTTGGCGGTATAGGCCCGCTTTCCGGCTGCATCGATGGTTATGCCGAACGGGCGCTCGCCGACCGGCACTGTACTGATCACCTCTAGCGTTTGCGCATTGATGATGGAGACCTGATGGCTGTCGCGGTCCGCGCTCAGGACAAAGCTGCCATCCGGCGTGATTGCGACGCCTGAAGGGCTTTCTCCGACGGGAATGTAGGACGTGATTTCGAGCGATCCGGCATCTAATACGGCGAGCCTGTGGTCGTACCAATCCGCCACGAAAATGCGACCATCGACAGGGTGCACGGCGACACCGAGCGGGCCATTGCCGACATTTATGCGCCTAACAACCTTGCGTTGTTTGAGGCTGATCACTGCAAGCACCTTGGCTTCGGGAGCAGTGACGTATGCGGTCAGACCATCTGGCGAAATGGCGATGCCTGCAGGCTTTCCGGGAACTGAGACGTCACCCGTTACCTGCATCGTCGTGAGATCTACAAATGTGACCTTCTCAGCGAGCTGGCTGGTAACAACGGCTTCATTTTTTACCCGATCCCCTGCCGTGGCCGCAGCATGTGGAAATATTAAAAGCCCTGCAATTATGAGTGCGGCGGCCAAACCAGCCGCCGACACATTGCAATTCGTGGAAGAGGTGGGCAAAGCCACTAGCCCGCGCCCTCGATCTGTTTTTTAAGCGCGTCCAGGCCGCCTCGATACACGCCCTTGACCGCCTTAACAGCAGCGGCGTCATTCAGATGTTCCGGTGGATTATTGTTGACGTAACCGCGATAGAAAGCGCCCTTCCAAATCACGTTGGATTTTCCGTCACCGGCGTCTTGGACCATCAAGATGGACGTATAATTGTCGACCGGCAGCACCTTCAAATCGGTCTTTAAGATCGAATACTTGAATTTCCGAGCTTCGTCGTCGTAGCTCAAAAGTTCCTCGTGAAGCTGACCAGCGCCCTTGACGAAGACAGTACGCTTTGCGCCTTCTTTGTTGCCACCTTCGCCTTCCGTCTTTTCAACGGCAGGATGCCAGCTGAATTCGTGAAAATTCTTGATCACGTCCCAAACCTTGTCGGGTGAAGCGTTAATCTCGACGGTTTCGGTGACTTTTTGGCGCGTGGGCCCGTGCGCATTTGCCGCCGTAACAATGGCGAGCGGCAACATCAACAGACCCAGTGCGAGCGTTCGCAACATTCCTATCCTCCCAGAGAACCACAACTCTTAGTCCCAGACACAGCTAGCGGCCAGGTCGGCGGAGAACCTAGCCACGGAATTCCGGCAGGGCAATGTCGGGACTAGAATTCGTTCCCCGGTAGCCGAGCCCGGCTTTCTAGCATCGAGTGTGATCAAGTGTTGTCTTCTACAAAAGTCCATGCTTCCTTCCTGCGCGAAGCACGAGACCTTCCAGGAAAAATGACCATCATCAATTCTGAATATTTCCCGGCGGCAAGCGGGATCGTTAATGATAGCACGCAGGGCTGGCAAATGCTGCCGCGTGAAACGTTCGACGTGCCGGAGACACTGGTGCGAGAAACCAGACCGATGGAGGTGCTGGCGTGACGGGAGCAGATGAAAGGAACGTCGGGGCGCCGATCAGCCGCAATGGCATCGCCATCGATGACACGTTTGCTGAAGCCTTCGGCATGAGTGGGACCGGCGTTATCATCACGGCTGACACCGCAAAATGGGCGCGCCAGTCAGCGCTGACAATGACGGGATTTGGAACCTCGGTCATTGGCTGCGGCGCGGAATGCGGAATCGACTACGAAGTGTCACCAAAGGAGACGCCTGACGGGCGACCCGGTGTGCGCGTTTTGGTATTCGGGTTTGCGCCCGAAATGGTGGAAGAACAGCTTAAAAACCGTGTCGGGCAGTGCGTTCTTACGAGCCCGGGATCTGCTTGCTTCAACGGCCTCGAAAGCGCAAAGCGGATTTCCTTGTCCGGCGGTCCTCGCTTCTTCGGCGACGGTTGGCAGACAGCCCGCAAACTCGGCGACACAAGGTATTGGCGAGTGCCTGTGATGGATGGGGAATTCGTCATAGAGGACAAAGCCGGCGTTACGACGGATGCTGTAGGGGGCGGCAATTTGCTTGTCATCGGCAAGGATCGCACCGGCGTTTTGGA
This sequence comes from Filomicrobium sp., assembly GCA_021775655.1. Taxonomy (GTDB): domain Bacteria; phylum Pseudomonadota; class Alphaproteobacteria; order Rhizobiales; family Hyphomicrobiaceae; genus Filomicrobium. The sequence goes on from JAJFHK010000231.1 coordinate 5,271, forward strand.
AACATGCGAACTGGCGGTTGCCGCTATTGCGGACGTGCCCGACGTCATCACACCATTTCCCGGGGGGATCGTGCGTTCGGGCTCGAAGGTGGGCTCAAAGTACGGTGCCCCAGCTTCCACGAACCAGGCATTTTGCCCAGTTCTCCGAGGGGCGGTCGATTCCGAACTCGGACCCGACGACAAGTGCGTTCTGGAAATCGTTATCGATGGAGTCACATCGGAGGCCGTTGGTGCGGCTATGCGAGCAGGTCTCAAGGCCGTCCTTGAAGCAGGGCCCGCGCGCAACGTAACCCGGGTGAGCGCCGGAAACTACGGCGGCAACCTCGGACAACATCACTATCACCTTAAGGACTACCTGCCATGAGCGCCCTCAAGTTGAAACTGCGTGCGGCGCCATCGCAGCGGCTCGACCTTTCAATGCTCATTCCAACACGGCTCGCTGGCCTATCGATCGCCGAAATCGAAAAGCTTACAATCGCCAGCGGGCCAAAGACCCTTGTTGTCGGCGACTGCTTTGCGGTCAGTGGCGCAGCCGGCGATGCCCTGCATTTTGAAGGTGGCTCGGACAAATTCGAGGGCGTCGGAACAGAGCACGCGGGCGGCGAGATCGTCGTCGACGGCGATGTTGGTTCCAATGCCGCACGGCGCATGAAGGCCGGCCGTCTTGATATCCGGGGAAACGCTGGGGACTACCTTGCTTCAAACTTGCGCGGTGGGCTTGTCGTTGTTGGTGGTTCGGCAGGGGCGCACCTGGGCGGGCCGCAATCGGGTGAAAAAGACGGCATGGCCGGCGGGTCTGTCGTCATCAAAGGCAATACGGGAGACCTTGCTGGTGAGCGCATGCGTCGAGGCACGATAATCGCCAAGGGGCAAATGGGCCGAA
>JAJFHK010000232.1 GCA_021775655.1 Filomicrobium sp.
ACCACCGGGCGGTTCGGATGAAGCTTCTTTCGATATCGCCCGGATTAGCCCCGACGGTATTTCAGTTTTCGCGGGACGTGCGAAACCCTATGAGCACATCAATGTCCTTGTCGGGCAACAGGTTGTCGGCACGGCAAGCGCCGACGGCGAGGGCAACTGGACGCTGGTAACGGAGGAAAAAATCCCCGACATCTCAGCGGAATTAAAACTCCAAGCCGGGGTTCCCGCCCCAACCGACAGCACCCAACAAGCTTCACAGTCGAAGGATCAAACGCAAAATACAGCCAACGGCGCAACCGAGAACGTTGCAACGGTGAATAAGCGCCTATTTGCCTCCCTGCAGGGGCTGGTCGATGAGGCCCGCGCTAAGAACGAAGGTGGTGAGGCTTCCAAACCAGCTCCGGGAGCCGTCAGTGTTACAGCAGCCCGCGAAGTGCAGCAGACCGCCGCTTTAGATGCAAATTCAAGCAGCGCGGCTTCAGCGGACGTGCAAGCCCGGTCAATCCCCATACCGGTTCAGTTCGTATATCGCGAAGCTGAATTCACCGATCAGGGCCGCAAGGCAGTTCAGCTCCTGCTCGAATACCTCAAGGCCAGCAAGTTGGACCGCGTAACACTCTCCGGCCACGCAGATGAGCGCGGATCTTCGGAGCTGAACCTGCAACTGTCGCGAGACCGGCTGAATGCGGTGCGAGATCGACTTGAAGTAGGCGGCTACGCTGGCAACCTCGTTTTGCTGCCCAAAGGCGAAACCGAGCCGTTTTCTGATGTAGACCGCAGCTCGCTTTCAGCGCAGGACCTCTATCAGTTGGATAGGCGCGTTGAGCTTCGTCTCGAGCGCTAACCTGCTGATGCCTTACGTCCGTTGATGTGGTAGCCCAACTCGTCGCGAATGTTCATTGCAGCCTGGCGCCAGTCTCCCCCACCACCCGGCGATTCCATTTCTGTCACGCCGGGCTCGAAACTTTCTTCCGGTGGATCGGAAGGTGGATTTCCAGACTCATAGTAGGGCAGGTCGAGATGGCCTTGTGAACTTATGCTCTCCTCTCCGTCCTCCGACATTGGGAACGCGCCAATTCGCGCAGCAAGGTTCTGCAGTTCGGTTAGAATGAGGCCGCGCCGGGTCTCATGTTCTATGGTCAGGCTGCGTACGTCGTCGAGGAGTTTCTTGTCGGCAAGGCTTAACGCTTCGCCAAGAGCCGCAATCAGCAGGCTCTCTTTATTGGAAATGTCGGCGAGTTTCGCGTGCATTCCCTCGATATGAGATTTCGAATTTTTCATTGGTGCCCCCATTTCGCGATCCTCAAGAGCATGTTCAGCAAAAATATATGCGATTTTTTGCGTTCAGAACACGCCTTGCAATATTTCCGCAGACAAGCGAATCACCAACGAATACAAACTGTTGAGTTATTCACGGAAAATTGCGGTCAGAATTGGACGAGGCGGTTTCTCCGGAAATCAGAAAAGGAATGGGCAGCATTTCATTTGCCGGAAAAGTCCGGTTTCTCGGGCTTAAAAACCAACAGTCGAGGAAATCGAAAAAAGTGCGATGAAGATACATTACTGCTGGCCGCAGACGGCCCCGTGGTTAACTCTTCGCGCTCTTGGCCACCTTCCACATCTCCTCTTCGACGCGAATGTTTGCAAGGATGCGATCGATGAGCAAGCAGGTGCGCTCGAATAGGTCCGAGCCGCGCCGGTAATCGGCGGGTGCAAAAAAGTCGATGCGACCCGCGTTGAAGAGATCCACGCACTTCTTGCGCGCCTTGCCGGGCGGGTAGACGGCAATTGCATGACCACCGCTCTTCCGTGTGACCGCCATTGACGGGACGTCGGTATCGCCGTCGCCAAAATAGATCATGTTGGAAAAGGGAATCGGCCGGTCGGCGTCCGGCATGTGCTCGTTGATCGTCTCACCGAGATCTTCGACCCCCTTATTGATGCGGAACAGATACTGTGTCTTACCCGTGTCCGTGATGACCCTTTTCGGATACGGCATATCATAGGCCTCAAACCAATATTCCGATGCGAACACGTTATGGAAGTGATGGTAGATCGGTGTACCTTCGACGATCTCGGTCAGACCTGACGAAATAAGATAGTGGCGCAGCGCGATGCCGTGACTTTCCGCCCGGATTTTCGTGTAGTCCTCGATCGCATCAAACCATTCAAGCACGCCCGGAAACAGTTCGACATCGCGGCCCTGCGCAACGAGGTCCTCGCGGTCAATCCTGACGCCGGCTTCCTTCGCTTTTTTGTAGAGAAGGTGCATGTAGGTGATCAGTGGATCGGCCTTATGCTCCTTTGCAACACGGTTCGATTCCTCCCAGAATTGCGCCGGGTCGATGCCGATCTTCGGTAGGAATGCGTATTCTTGCATAGGTCGCGGCGACAAGGTTCCGTCGAAATCGTAGACGAGTGCGATCGTCTTCTTGGCAAACTTGGTGGCGCCGGATGACTTAGGGGTCCCGGATTTCGCGCGGGTTGCCTTTCCAGACAACTTTGCTCCCCGTTTGGATACGGCCGCGCCGCCGCTGCCTCCATCCTCGCATTGCCCGCGTGTTGCGCGTTCTGCCATGTCGTCGCTCCTTGTGGCGCGATTTAACTTGCGTTGTTCGAAACTGCCTGATTCGCCTGAACGGATTAAGGCGCTCGATCGCTACCCTTGACAGTTCGTGTGCAAGCAGCGAAACGCGTCGTTGAAACGGCCAGGACTTTGCCAGGCACGAGACCAAAAGGAAGAAAGAATGCCGCTGCCGCCTTTCCCCACACCGGAACAAGCTCGCGACGAGCTGATCAGCATTGTGACTTCCCTGTCCTATGTGACCGGTTCAGAACTGCGTCTCGCCTCCGGCAAGACCTCGAACTATTACTTCAACATGAAGCCGACGATGCTTGATGCACGCGGCGCATTCCTCATTGGCCTACTCATCCTCGACAAAATCGAACCTATGCAGGTGAGCCTCGTCGGCGGCCTGGAGATGGGTGCGGTACCACTGGCAACCGCGGTCGCAGCTGTCAGTGCGGCAAAAGGCGACCCGGTCTCGGCGTTCTTCGTGCGCAAGCAGGTCAAGGATCACGGCACGCAGTCCTTGATTGAGGGGCTTGCCAAAGAAGAAACCATGCAGCAGCGCCGCGTCGTGATCCTGGAAGACGTTACTACAACCGGAGGATCCGCAATAAAGGCCGTAGAAACTGTCCGCGCGGAGGGCGGTGAGGTTGTCGCAGTGATCACCGTGCTCGATCGCCAGGAAGGTGCCGACGCTGCATTCAAGAAGGCTGGCGTTGCATTCCATTCACTGATGACTAAAGACGACGTCTCCGGTCGAGGGTGATGAGTTTCAATTGCTCCGGTATCTGTAAGGAGCGACGGGCATCCCGATGCTGCGTCGCTCCCAATCGTGCTAGGGGACTGAAATAAACAGCGCAATCGGCGCTTCGAAGAATGAAAAATAACACAATTAGATCACCGCGCCGATGCTGACCGGGTGCTCAGCCGACATGTTTCGAAGTAGCTGCATTGTCTTGGCTTGAAGTATCTTGAGATTTGAAATGATTAGATTTGAGATTACGCGCTCGTTCTGAAGAACTCGTCGGAATCACAAATAATTACTGCGGCTCGGCACGCCGAAAGCTAACGAGAAAACGAGTCGATTTGATTTTATAATCCCCCTTGTTCCAATTGCTTTTTCGCGATCTCCGTTTCCTCCTCGTGCAAGATTTCGGGCTGCTCCATCCCGAGTTCTTCGGAGAGTTCCTGGAAGGGTTTCGTGTCAACTTTCCAGAATCCGTTGTCGGGATTTGAGATGTCGTGCAACATCAGCATCAAAAAGCTGAAGAACGAGACCATGATGAAAATCATGTAGTACTGGCTATACCGATCGTCATCGAGCCTATGTCCCGGCGTGTCCGGGCATTCAGGCTGTCGGAGAGCACTCTCGAGTGCGGCTGGGTCCGGCTTGAAGCCCCCACCTGACGTGTAATCCGCCGTCAATTGTTCCGCTGACGGCCGCAACGGATCGACGCACAACGGCTCGGCCATGAATGGCAGTATCAGAGCAAGCGACATCATCCACAGGGCTGCGAGAAGAAATCGCGAGATCTTTCCGCCGATGTTGCCGATCCGTTGCGCCTGCAGAACACCCAGTCGTTCGAATTCGCGGATGATTTCCTGTTGGGCGATCTTGTCGTCGCGATCGAAGGGCTCAAGTTCCAAGATTTTCGTACGGCACCGGTCAAGAATATCCCGGTTCGCCGGATCGTCTTTCGTGTCCAGGCCCGAGCCCACATTCCCTGTGTAGCTCAACAGGTGTTCGCGGATCTTCTGCTTCGCCCGCGTCGTTGCAATTGTATTCTCGTTCGGCTCAAAGTACTTCAGGTAACTCCAGATGGAACGCACCACATAGACTTCCTGCGCGAGGATTTTGCGTGCCTCGCTGACATCCTCGATTCCCTTGACGAGGGCGAGGCCCACGATAATAGCGTAAAGGGTCGAGATCGCCTGATAGAAGACCTCCTTGTAGTTCTCGTTGAATTTGACCGATGCCAGAAAGTCATTCGTGCTGAACCCAAAAAACATTCTCTCAAAAGAGTCGGGATACACGTGCAGCGAGAAGTAGACCATCACCACCAGTACACCGAGCAGCAACGGTGCAGCGCAGCGGGCAATAAAACTTAAGATGCGCACGACAAACGGCACAAACAGTCCAATGACTAGAAGTGCGAAGATAACTCCGTTGGCAATCTGCCAATGTTGATAAAATCCGGAAACGCCGAACGCCAAAAGGCTTGCAAGGAGAATGTGCGGATTGTCGAGATACGCTCCGCCGAAGAATCTATGTCGGGACCCCATAACGCAATTCACCCCCGGGTAGGCCAAAATGTCAGCGGGGGCGAAATTAAAAAATTTGCCAGCTCAATCGTTTGGAATAGCCAGCCAGTCCCCTGCCAGCTATGAAATTAACGCGAATACGGCGTGTTAGGCAACGACTACCAAGATGCAAGCCAACGCTGCGCCCCGAATGGTAGCAGCGCTGCAGTTTCCTGGGATGCTTAAAGTCACTTTAGACGACGTGACGCGGTCGGTTATTCAGCCGCAGCTTTCCGGCCTGCTAAAGGGGCCGCGTCAAGAACCTCTGCATCGACATGATTGGCGAATTTTTCGAAGTTTGCCACGAACATGCCGGCAAGCTTCTGCGCAGCAGCATCGTACTCGGCTGCGTCCGACCAGGTCTGCCGCGGATTGAGGATCGCTGCATCGACGCCTTGGAGTGCAAGTGGAACCTTGAAGCCAAACATCTCGTCGGTACGCATTTCGGCGCTGGCAAGCGAGCCCGACAAGGCTGCATTCAGCAGTGCCCGTGTCGCCTTGATCGGCATGCGGCT
>JAJFHK010000233.1 GCA_021775655.1 Filomicrobium sp.
CCGGACCGCCCGCGATGACCTTTACCTTGCACGACGAGCACCGAGGCGGGCTCAACGGGTGGGTCGAAGCCGGCCTCTTCGTCCTTGCGATTTCAGCGCTAACCGTCATCTACGCCATTGCACAGCAGGCGGGCGCGCACATCGTTGTTTTTATCCTCTATGCGATGGGCTTTGCCGCTGCCGGAATGCTGGCGCTAACTGGACCAGGAGAGCACCCTTTCCGCATCGCGTTTGCACCACAGTCTCTGGCCTTCGGGTTTTCGACCGTTCTTCTGGAAGCCTTCTACTTCGTCCTGCTCGGCGTTCTATCCCCGGCAGAGACGAGCTTATCTTTACGCCTCGCAGTCCCTGTTTCGCTCGCAGTCGGTTGGATATTTTTCGCCCGTGTCATGACCGCCAAAATCTGGCTTGGCAGCGCAATCATCGTTGCCGCAGTCATTCCGATCCTGTGGAACGTTTCACCAGACGACCGCATAATCGCCGCCCTGCTGGCGCTCATCTGTTCGCTCATCGTCTCGGTAAAAACGTTTGCGAGCGAATTTCACCCGGAGAACCGCGCAGCAAACAACATCATCGACAAGTTGCGCGTTACCGGCCTCGTTGTCGCGTCGACCACGCTGATTGGTATCGCGCTCTTACTACCAATCGTTATGCTGACTGCCGCCGGCACCATCTCGCCATCGCCATTGATCCCGACGCTATCGGCCTTCTGGCATCCCCCGACGCTGGTGACAGCCATCGTCCTCGGTGCGCCGGTATTTATCGCAATGACCTATCTGACGTTTTCTTCCGTGGTAAAAATCGGAACCGAGAGTTTTCTTGCAACGAGCGCCTTCACTCCATTCTCGGTTCTTGCCCTGGAAATGGCGGCCTCGGCATTTGGGCTGCTAAGCGTGGCCGCATTCGACAGCGCGCTTGTACCGTTCATCGCGCTTGGCATCGTCGGCGTGCTCATCGTCGTCCACGCCCGCCACCACAGCTAGAACCAAGTCTCTCCGTCCGTTACTTACGACCGAACAGCCGCTCGATATCGCCAAGCTTCAACTCGACGTATGTCGGTCGGCCATGATTGCACTGGCCGGAATAGGGCGTGGCTTCCATCTCGCGCAGCAGCGCATTCATTTCAGCCGCAGTCAGCCGCCGACCGGCACGCACGCTGCCATGACACGCCATCCGCGAAGCAACCGCTTCCAGCCGTTCTGTGAGCACGCCCTGATCGCGGTCATCCATAATCTCAGCGGCGAGATCGCGAACGAGCCCGCGCACATCGCACTGACCAAGCAGCGCCGGAACCTCTCGTACTGCGATTGCTTCGGCCCCGAATCCGTCGACAACCAGACCGAGTCCCTCCAATTCTGCAGCCCTTTCCAAAATCGCCTCAACCTCTTCCGGTAACAACTCGACGATTTCCGGAATCAGCAATCCCTGCCGGGCCACTCCGCCATTTGCCAGCATCCTTTTCAATTTTTCGAACACGAGGCGTTCGTGCGCAGCATGCTGGTCGACAATCACGACGGCATCCCGCGTCTGCGATACAATATAAGTTTCATGCAACTGCGCCCGGGCCGCGCCGAGCGGGCGATCAAGAACGTCATCAGAAATTGGATCAGCATGTGCGCTGGCTTCCGCTGATGTCCCTTCGAGCGCGGTCAACGGCGCCTGAACTTCTTCGGAAAACCCGCCCGGCGCCTGCATTTCTGCAGCAAATGCATAGCTCGTATTTGGGGACCTGAAACCAACAACACGATCCGCCCCACCAATCGGAATTCGCCCGCCCGCCCCAACTGGAGCAAAGGCCTCTATCGTTTCGCGGCCACCCCGCGACGAGGCTCGCATTGCGTTTTCTTCTAAAACGTGACGCACGGCTCCAATGACCAGCGAGCGTACTGCGCCCGACTCTTTGAATCGCACCTCCGTTTTCGCCGGATGCACATTGACGTCAACGTCGCGCGGTTCCAGATCGATAAACAAGGCAACGTAAGGATGCCGCCCACGCGGCAGAGTATCGCCATAAGCTGCCCTGAGCGCGCCGATGAGTAGCCGGTCTTTCACCGGCCGCCCATTGACGAAAAGGAACTGCTGACTCGCATCGCCACGATTAAAAGTCGGCAATCCAATGAAGCCGGCAATCCTCACGCCTTCGCGTTCGCCTGCAACTTCAATCGCATCCGCCTGAAATTCACGGCCCATGATCCGCGAAAGCCGCGCCAACAGTCCTTTTGGCGTCACCTCTTGCCCGAGAAGCTTGAGACTCGTCCGCTCCCCCGTCACAAGCGTGAATGCCACTTCAGGGTGCGCCATCGCAAGCCGCTTGACCGTGTCTGTCGTCGCCTGGTTCTCCGCCCGCTCCGATTTCAGAAATTTGAGTCGCGCCGGAGTCGCCGAAAAAAGATCGCGCACTTCGACACGTGTGCCGCGATTGACCGCTGCCGGACGCAGCGGTTGTTGGGAACCTTTATCGACGACGATAGCAAAAGCGTCCTCGGCACCCCCTGCCCGACTTGCAATCTCAAGACGTGCTACCGAACCAATCGAAGGTAACGCTTCACCGCGGAAACCAAAACTTTGGATATTAAAGAGATCGTCTTCCTGAAGCTTCGACGTCGCATGACGCTCGATGCAGAGCATCAAATCGTCAGGCTCCATCCCCGATCCGTCATCACTGACCCGGATCAGTGATAGCCCGCCGCCCGCAGTGACGACTTCGATGTCGCGCGCGCCTGCATCAACCGAATTCTCGACGAGTTCCTTGATGACACTGGCGGGCCGCTCGATGACTTCGCCAGCCGCAATCCGGTTGATCGTTTCTGGCGCAAGTTGACGGATCGGCACGTTTGGCCTCGTTAAATCGTGGAATTATCCAGGCGGCAAACCATCGAGCCGCTCGCGCGTCAGCACCTTAGCAAGTTCGACAGCCGGCTGGTCGAACGGATCGATACCAAGCATCCGCCCGGCAAGAATCGTTTCGATCATGAAATGCATCATAACCCCGCCAATTGCTTCTTCGTCCAGGCTGTGGATATCAATGGTGCGAACGGGCCGCCCAGCCTTCGCAAGTGCCGCTGGCAAAGCATCGGACTGCGCCGCAACCACATCTCCAACCGTACGGCCAGCCAGGTAGTCGGCACCAACATGACGCGCCATCTCAGCATCGATCACCGGTCCCGTACCCGAAGTCGGCAAGCGCATCAAAGTCAGCAAGTGCTCACGTGGGCCATCCATGAAGAGCTGCAACTGGCTGTGCTGATCGAGCGGCCCCATGGCGGCAATCGGCGTTGTTCCTTCGCCGCCTTTGCCAAGGCTTTCCGCC
>JAJFHK010000234.1 GCA_021775655.1 Filomicrobium sp.
ACTCATCATTTTGTTTGCGGAAAAGAAGTGATGATTTCAAACCGACCCGGTGCTCATCGATCGGCGAGCATGGTTAGGGCGGCCTGGCGGTCTCCCGGCCTCAATCCGAGGAACAACGCACGGGCTTTTTTAATATCAGGCCCCGTACCGCTCACGGCGGCCGCTTTGACCGCGACCGTCGTCGGATGTTCGGGGCCGCAAATGAAAATGAGAGCGTTCAGAAGCCGCCCCATGGCCACGCGGTCGATCGTTTTTTCTTCCATTCGCGTAGCTCCCAGGCATCAACCTGTTTCGATGCGCCGCGATCTGCATAAAGCGGATCGGCGTCAGATAGTCGGCTCACTATTTCGACACGATGCGCCTGGCGTTCAAGCGTAGCCCTAGCAAGAAGACTCGGGAAAGCCCTGTCCGCAGCGAGCCTTAGAGTACGGCTTTGTACGGGTTTTTTAAGTCACCATCAAAATAGATACGCTTCTTATATTGCATACTACCTAATAAACGTAAGTATTTTTAGAATTGACTTAAAATAATTCATTGCAAAACATTTACGTTGTCACCAAGTGTGCGTAAGCGGCAAATCATTGCCGCAATCATGAAAGAAATAGTCTATGTCCGACAATGAAATTGCTTTGCCGCAAAGCGCTTCGAACGAAGACACTCCGCACGACAAAGCGAAAGACGCGCCGGCGGCCGATAAGCCAGCCGTGCAGCCCGACAAGGCTCCGGCGGAAGTTGGACCAGCGCCCAAGGAATAGCATGGCGGCACGAGGGAGAGCTTGGCTCTTCCTCGTGCCCTTCTTGTTGGCTCCGAAGGGCACCGATTGGACGGCATACAATGACGACACGGACACTCACGAAAACAGTGACCTTTAGAAGGCCATTTTTGATCGGCGGCTTCGACGAGATGTTGCCGGCTGGCGAATATTGCGTAGAAACTGATGAAGAGCTTCTGGTTGGCCTCTCTTTTTCGGGCTACCGACGGGTTCTGACTGTGATCCGCCTTCCCGCGACGTCCGGCAATCCTGACCTTACGCGATCGTTGTCTATCGATCCGGCTGAGTTGGAGGCCGCCTTAAATCGCGATCTAGCAGCCTCAAAGGTACATGACCAACATTCAGTGATTCAGGATCGCACGGGGTCAAAAACATTTGCGGGACAACCGGTGCGAGCCTCAGCATCTAGATCAGGGAATTAACTTATGAGGAGCCAACGAGTGCGCCGCCCCATCACCATTCACGCCGTGATTCTCGCGGCGCTTCTGGCAACTTGCCCAGGCGTCGCGTTCTCTCAGGTCGTTTCCGTCGGAGTACCTGAAAATGCGCGCGCGGCGAACCATAGTCGTGGATGGGAGTGTGAATCAGGCTATCGGGAAGTCGACGGCGCGTGCGCCGTCTTCGAATTGCCTGCGAATGCTTACCCAACAAATAGATCCTACGATCGCGGCTGGGAATGCGGCCGAGGGTATCGAAATGTACACGAGACATGCGCGATCATAGAGGTGCCGACCAACGCGTACCTGAACTCCTTCGGTGATAAATGGGAATGCGACCGAGGGTTCCGAAAAGACAATGATGGCTGCGTTGCGATCAAGGTACCTCAGAACGGGTTCTTGACCGACTCTTCCTATGCCCTGGGCTGGAAGTGCCATGGTGGGTTTCGGGCCATCGGCGAAACTTGCGCGGCCGTCGAGGTGCCAGAGAACGGATATTTCGTCGACGCTTCGTTTGGCCCTGGATGGAAATGCGGCCGCGGATATCGAGCCGATGACGAGTCTTGCGTTCCGGTGACGATTCCGGAAAACGCTCATATCAACTATTCTGGAGATGGCTGGGACTGCGACCGGCCATTTAGCAAGCAAGGCGGCAAGTGCGTCCGGCCATGAAGGCTCATATCGCTCTCTGGCGCCCTAAGCTGGCACGCCGGTAACGATTACAATGACCTCACCCTTTGTCGGAAAGGTCGTGAAGGCCCAGAGCGCCCAAATTCCATTGCCCGCCGGTCAGCTCATCCACTAATTGGTGGTGTGGGCGCACCCGACCGGTTCGTTAGTTCATCCTCGGGTATCGCTCGCGATGAGTGATGCTGGGCTTGAACTCTCAAAATCTTCCTTGTGAAAGCCTGTTCGCCCTCAGGTGGCGCAAAATAACTCTGTGTAATCAGAGGCCGTAAACGCAAAAGGCTCGCACCACGCGGTGGCGCACGTAAAAGGGTTTCGCGAGCAGGTCGCAGACGTTACTCTGCCGCGTGCCCCTCGTGTCCTGGGACGACGTCCACGGCTTTGGTGTCGTGAATGGCGGGCGAAAGGATTTCCAGCGCCTCGAAGTCGTCGGAACAGGCAATCTCGTTATGACGAGTTGCCGGCGGCGCAAGCACGCAGTCACCGGCGCGGAAGGTCATGAGACTCTCCGGACTCGGCGATTTGGTGCTGACCTACTCAAGCCCGCCGTCGCGCAATTTTTCCCTCAGCCTAGTGCTCGGCCAGGGTCCGCCGCTTTGCGCGACTGTCCGCCCTCGCCGTGGCGGGAGAAATCGAAGCCTCGATAACCGTCGGCGGCGATCTCCTCACAAAGCGCCGAATATTTGTCGAAACCACCGAAATAGGGCATGTAGACGCGCTTCTTGCCTGGGATGTTGGCGCCGACGTACCAGGAATCGCCTTTCGGCATGAGCGTCGCTTCGGCCACCTCCTGGGCGTGATGCACCCACGTGGTCTGCGCTTGCTGGCTCGCCGCGACCCGGTTCTGGCCCGTCGTCCCGAGGTGGTCGATAAGGTCTAAGATCCAGTCTGTATGCTGCTCGAGACCGACGATCATGTTGGCCTTGACGGAGGGACTGCCGGGGCCGTTGATCATGAACAGGTTGGGCAAGCCCGCGACCATGAGGCCAAGATAGGTGACCGGCCCGTCTGCCCACGACTCCTTCAGTGTGTGACCGCCAGGGCCCTGGATGTCGATCGCCAGCAATGTTCCTGTCATAGCATCGAAACCGGTCGCGAAGATGATTGCGTCCAGCTCGTATTGTGCGTCGGCTGTCTCGATACCACCGGGCGTAATACGCTCTAAGGGGGCCTTCTTCACGTCGACGAGGGCAACGTT
>JAJFHK010000235.1 GCA_021775655.1 Filomicrobium sp.
CTAATTGCGGTCCTGGTAAGCTTTGAGGCAAGTCCGCGAAGGTCGTCATCATCCATATCCGGCAGCTCCGATTTCTGATGGTGCGGCCTTAGCACACAGGCTTCGTCAGTGCGAACCCACCGCGTCGAATTCACCCGCCCACGCCCGGAAATTTGCAGACTTATCCACCCCCGGACCGTCCCAACGAATACTGACACGCTCTTCGAATGCCCAAGAACGGAGTTCCCATGGAGGAAACCGACAATCTACGCCTGCCATATCTCTTAGCCGCTCAGGCGCAAAAGCATGTCACCCATAACGAGGCGCTGCGCAGTCTCGACGCCCTCGTGCAACTGGCCATCGAAAACCGCGATCTGGCCGATCCCCCGGTCACGCCTACTGACGGAGCACGTTACATCGTCGCCTCTCCGGCAACAGGTGATTGGTCCGGGCATGAAGGAGAGATCGCCGCGTTCCAGGATGCAGCTTGGTTGTTCCATGCTGCCCACGAAGGTTGGATCGCGTGGGTTTCAGACGAAGATGTCGCCATCGTCTATGACGGTACGGGCTGGGTGACACTTTCCAGCGGTGGCGGAGGCGGCAGCGTCAACCCGACGCCACTCGTTGGCGTCAATGCTACGTCCGACACGACCAACCGGTTATCTGTCACGTCTCCGGCAAGTCTGTTTAACCACGAGGGCAACGGTCATCAGCTGAAGATTAACAAAGCAGCCGCAGACGACACCGCGTCGTTGCTCTACCAGACTGGGTTTTCCGGCCGAGCTGAACTTGGCCTGACCGGCGATGATGATTTTCACTTTAAGGTCAGCGATGACGGCTCCACCTGGAACGACGCGATCCTCATCGACAAATCAACAGGCGCCGTCTCATTTCCCAATACCGCGATCGGCGGTGGCGGTGGTTCCGGGGCGGCTGGCGACATTGAAATGAGCTTCGATGCCATTCCTCAACTTGGCTTCGTCGAACTCGACGGCGCTACGATTTCTGGAGGGGAAGCAACCTATCCAGGAATTGCCGCTCGCTATCCCTGGATGGTGTCTTCGGGCGATATCATACTGCCCGATATGCGAGGCCGCGCGCCCCGTGGTTGGGCCAATGGATCTAGCAATGATCCTGATCGCGCTTCGCGCTTGGCGCGTGCAGGGGATGGGCAGACGGGAGATTATCCAGGCACCTATCAGGACGACGAGTTCGAAGATCACAGTCACACCTACGAAAAAGAAACCACGGCTGGCCTGCGAAACAATGGCGCTTCGCAGACGCCGCTTGTAACAACCTCGACGACAGCCACGTCGTCGACTGGCGGTAATGAAACCCGAATGAAAAACACTTCTGTCATGTTCACCATGAGGTTGGGCTAATGAGAATTTACAACTACACCGAAGACTCTGGGGAACTGGTAGGCGAGCGCGATGCAAGGATTTGGCCTGGACGCGAACACCTGAGTGATGACGACATCGCCAAATTTCAGATTCCCGCACACGCAACATCCAGCGCGCCGCCGCCGATTGAACCGGGACATGCTGCCATCTTTGTCGATGGGACATGGAAACTCGCTAAGGATTATCGTGGCGAGACGTGGTTCTCGGCCGACGGTACTCCTGTCGTCATATCGAAAATTGGCGGACCCAAAACATTTTTGCCTGAACTCTACGCTGAAGCACCGCCACCACCTCCACCGGCCCCGCCAAGCCCGAACGATGTGAGGGCAGAAGCCAGCAATCGAATGCAGGCAATCGTCGGTGCGCGCGACGCCGATCACCTCGAAGTTATCATCTCCAATGCGACCCGAGAGGCTGTACGGCTATTGCGAAAGGGCCAGGAAAACTGGACTCGGGATGAAGCCGCACGCGCAGCAGCACTCGAACAAGTCGATGCGGATATTGAGAGTATCCGAACCGCTTCAAATGGTCTGGAGTCTCACCCGCCGCTCGACTACACGAACGACCACCATTGGCCGTAAAAACATAGGGGAGCAGCATCGCCGCTCCCCGAAAGCTTCTAATTGATCAATTGGTTATCTAGAGACATCAGCGGCCAGCTTGTTGTCCCCAAAGTTCGACTTCTGCCTGACCCTTGAGGTTCAGCTTCGTACGATACTTGAACGTGATCTCATCGATGAAGCGGTTCCGACCCTTGAGGTCGAATGGTTTTGTGATCTGACCGGATTCAAGGGTTCCATACAATGGAACCTCTTCGACGCTGTTGTTTCCGTACCGAATGGTCATCCCATACATGCGCACATCTTCGCCACGCACACGAACGCGGATCGTCTTGAATTTTCCAGCAGACTTGCCGATCCGGAAGGTGTCATCATCTTTCGTGAAGATCGCGGCTTTTCTCGTTCCAAGAAGCTTCCAGTCACGGCCAAGCGACTCTGCGCGTCCGCCCCGCTCCCGGCCTCCACGTCGATCATTATCAAGTGCTGCAACCTTTCCGAGCAGATCGATACGCGCCCGCTCTGCTTCGCCACGCTGCGAACGCAGCGTCAGAACGACACTTTTCACATACCGCGCATTCGAACGACCTTCGAGATCAATAGGATCTGTTGCTTCGCCCGGCTCCAACCGTTCGCGAATGCGAACT
>JAJFHK010000236.1 GCA_021775655.1 Filomicrobium sp.
TACGGTCGCAAAGTTGCAGCAGGAGAGTGGCGCGATTACGCTATCGACATGGGGCGCGAAAAGGCGGTGTTTTCCGTCTTCCGAAAGTCCAGCGAATGGCCGCTGCTGCGCATTGAAAAAAATCCAAAACTGGCCCGCAAGCAGGGTGCCTATTCCGTCATTGCGGCAACGGGCCTTATCCTCAAGCGGGGCCACGATCTGCGCCGCGTTCTTGACGTCCTGGAGTGTCGCGTCGAACTAGTGCGGTAACGTCTAGGCGTCATTTTCTAAAGCCAATACCGGCCCAGCTATTCTGGCGGTGCTTGGGTGCCTTTACCCAGCGCACGCTGCAGATAGACCGCGCTCAACCACTGCCCGTTCTTCCAGCCGGTATTTGGAAATTCCCCGACCTTGTGGAAGCCAAGCGACTTGTGAAACGCAATCGATCCATCGCCGCCCGGCATGCTGATTCCAGCGACCATTTGGCGAAACCCGCGTGACGCCGCGTCTTCGATCAAAGCAATGAGAAGCTTTCCGCCGATGCCCTGCCGCTGGGCATCCTTCGCGATATAGATCGAGTCTTCAAGCGTATATCGCCAGCCCGTTTGCGGATGAAAGGCGCTGCCACAGGCATAACCAACCACATTGCCATTGTGAGTTTCCGCGACGAGGTAGGGATAGCCTGCCACGGTCCGCGCTGCATAAGTTGCCGTCATTGCAGCGGTGTCTGGAGCAATTTCGTCCCAGGTCGCCCGCGAGGTTGCAACCGCATCGGCGTAGATCTCGGTAATCGCGGGCATATCCCGCAAATCGGCAGGGCGGATGCGCGGCATTTTTTGCAGGTCTCCGGGTAAGAAAAACCCCGCCGGCGGAACCGGCGGGATCATTCATATCAGAGGTGAGAGACTTACGTCCCGCTGCCAGTTTTACTCCCGGCTACCCATGAACGAGAGCAGGAACTGGAACATGTTGACGAAGTCAAGGTAGAGGCTCAGCGCGCCCATGACGGAGGCTTTCGCAACCATCTCGGCATCGTGGCGGATCACAAGATACTCGTCCTTGATGCGTTGCGTATCGTACGCCGTCAGTCCGGCGAACACGAGCAGACCGATCACAGAAATTGCGAACGCCAATGCGCTCGACTGCAGGAACCAATTGACGACCATCGCGATGATGATGCCAACAACACCCATGATGAGGAACGAACCCCATCCGGACAGGTCCTTCTTGGTCGTGTAACCGTAAAGCGACAAGGCCGCGAAGGCGCCAGATGTCACGATGAACGTCTGGAAAATCGACGTGTTGGTGTAGATCAGGAAGATCACCGACAGCGACAGCCCCATAACGCCTGCGAACGCCCAGAAGACACCCTGCGTGGCTGCGGCGCTTAGTTTGTGAATACCAAAGCTCAGCACGAGAACGAACGCCAGCGGCGCGAGCATGAGGACCCACTTCATGGGCGAGTAGTAGAGGAACTGTGCAACAGCCGGGTTGGCGGTCGCATATTCGGATACGGCGTATGCAACCACACCGGTCAGGGCAACGCCTGCCGACATGTAGTTATAAACGCCGAGCATATAGGAGCGCAGGCCTTCATCGACTGCTGCGCCTGTGCGCGCTGTGGTCGCCGATTGGGCGGCTCGATTGTCGTACTGCGTCATCTTTTTAAAATCCCCTTGGATCGATGCAGCGGAAATTGTGGTTCACGGACCGAATATGTCCATGGTGCCAAGCCATTTCAAGCGCTCAGGCCCGAATTATAAGCCTGTGGCTAAGGATTTACCCAGGAGCTTGGTAAATTCGCCCGAATGATCCTGCTTTCGGGCCATTTCGATTGCTGCAGCTAGACTATTCCGACTTCAAATATGGCACTGGTCTGGCCTGCAGCACCTGCCAAGTACCCAATCCGCCAAGCACCAGGACAAGGAAAATGGAAACGCCAAGGGCCTGCGCTATGGCCGGCCACGAAAGTGTAAACGGCAGGTCCATCACCTGCGTAGTTGCAATCCAAGAGGCCAGGCCACCCAGCATAATCGCGAAACCGGCCGTCACCGCAGCCAATATCAGGTACTCCAAGGTATGCGCGGTCAGGATCCTCCGACGGGTCGCACCAAGAGATTTCAGGATCACCGCTTCAAGAATACGCCGCCGCTGAGCTGTCGCCAGCGCTCCAGCCAAAACCAGCGCACTGGCTACCAGCGTTACGCCTCCAGCCACCCTGATCGCCGTCATGATCTTCTGAAACACTTTGCTGAAGGCGTCGACGGCATCGCGAACACGAATTGCGGTCACGGCGGGGTACGCCTTTGAAACCGCGCGCAAGGTAGATGCCTCATCGGCAATCGAAAGTGCCTCGGGCAACCGTACCGTTGCAAGTAGATTGAAAGGTGCACCAGCCAGAGTGTTCGGTGAGAAAACCAGGATGAAGTTAATCGACAGGCTATCCCAATCAAGCTCGCGCAGGTTGGCGATTTTTGCGCTGATGTTCCGGCCAAGAACGTTGACAACAATTTCGTCGCCAATTTCCAGGTCGAGCATGCGGGCGAGATCAGCTTCGAAAGAAACCAGCGGAGGCCCTGAATAATCCTCCTCCCACCACTCGCCTTTGACGACACGCGAACCCGGCGGCACGTCTACCGAATAGGTGATGCCGCGATCTCCGCGCAATACCCATTCCGCATCAGGCGGCGGCTTGATGTCTTCTGATTTTCTTCCGTCAAGCTCGACGAGCCGCCCGCGCAGCATCGGCGCATCCTGAATTTTTGCTGCGGGCACCTTGGCCATGATCATGCTTTTGAATCCGTCGATTTCGGTCCGCGGGATGTCGAGCATGAAGTAATCGGGGGCGTTCTCTGGCAGTTTCCCAGTCAACTCCTTGACGAGGGAAGCGTCCGTCAGCGCGACGGCAACCAGCATCGACAGTCCGGTGCCAAGTGAAAGGACAACGGTTCGGGTCAGGCCGCCCGGGGAAGAAATGCTGCCAATTGCCAGCGCGAACTCGGGATTGCTCGATCGCGGAAACCGCCGAGCAACCCAAGTGACCAGAAAGCCAAGGCCGTAGAAGACGAGAAGGATCAGTCCTAGACCGCCAGTAAAGTACGCCGCCATCAAAGGTGTATCGGAGGAAAAAATGGCCACGCATGCAAGCAGGACGGCTATCGTTGCCGTTGCAGCAACCATCGGCCAACGTGGCGTTACTGTCGTTTTCCCAACTTCGTCGCGAAACAAGACAGAAGGCGATATCATTTCAGCGCGGCCCAGCGGCCATAAGGAAAATAACGACGCGACAAGCAGACCGTAACCGGCAGCAACAAAAAGGCTCGGCATTGAGACTTTTAAGACCGGCGCTATCGGAAGGAGGTCTCCAAGAGCAGATTGTAGAATTGCTGGAATCGCCAAACCGGCAGCCAACCCGATAGCGATTCCGGCGGCCGTGATTGCCAGAATCTGTATCAGAAAAATCATCAGGATCGTCTGGTTCTTCGCTCCTAGCGATTTCATCGTTGCAATCGTCCGGCGGCGTCGATCGACGAAGTTTGAAACCGCATTGGCGATTCCGACACCGCCGACAATAAGTGCGGTTAATCCGATGAGCGTTAGGAATTGGCGCAGGCGCTCAAGCGTTCGCCGAATTCTCGGTGAAGGATCGCTGCGGTCGACGACGATAAAGCCGCTGTCCGAAAGGCTCGAATTCAGCTGGTCGCGCGCGTCGCTCAACGCCGTTGCGTCCTCTTCCGCCCCCTCGCCCTTTAGCTCAATGGCATATCGCCAGCGGACCAGCGCGCCCGGCCCCGCGAGCCCTGTTTTCTCTAATGTCGCTGTGGAAACAAGAATTCGAGGCCCATAGGTCAGCCGGTCGAGCACGCCGTCGGGCTCCCGTTCGATGACACCTGCTATTGTTACCGGGGCGGAGCCAAGCTGGAATCGGTCTCCAATTTTCAACCCCAACCGTTCCAGCAGGATTGGTTCGACGATCGCACCAGTGGAGAGTGCTTCTGAGAGAATCTGTTCTCCCTTGAATTTTATCTCCCCCACCAGAGGATAAGCACTGTCGACACCCTTCAATTCTGCAAGTATCTGCTCGTCGCCATCGACGGTCCGGGCCATCACTCTCATGATTGCCGATTCGCTGACAATCCCAACGTCATCAAGGGCCGCGCGCTCTACAGTATTTGTTCGCGCGTGCATTCGCGAAACCGCGATGTCGCCGCCGATGATCTGTCGGCCTTGGCTTTCCAGCCCGGCAACAAGGGCGCTAGCCAATCCTCCGATCGCGGCAATGACCATCACGCCCAGCGCTACACAAAGTATGAAGACAATAAAGCCCTCGATTCCGCTTCGCATCTGACGGGCGGCAAGTCGCAGGGTAAGTGGTATTTTGGCGTGCCCGGCACCGCGGGCTTCCGGCAGTGCCGTATCGCTAGCCGTCATGCCGCACTCATAAGGTCGTCGGAGAGAATATGTCCATCAGCCATGCGCACCGTCCGCCTGCAGCGCTGGGCGAGATGCTCGTCATGCGTGACCAGCACCAGCGTTGTCTTGGTGCGCTGATGCAACGTGAACAGGAGGTCAATGATTTGACCTCCTGTCTCGCTATCGAGGTTCCCCGTTGGTTCATCGGCAAGAAGTAGTTTTGGTCGTGTTGAAAGCGCGCGCGCGATCGCCACGCGCTGCTGTTCGCCACCTGAGAGTTCAGCCGGAAAATGATCGACCCGGCTCCCCAGTCCGACATCA
>JAJFHK010000237.1 GCA_021775655.1 Filomicrobium sp.
CAGCCCGGCCGGCCTTATCAACTCCTGATCAACAAGTTCGATCTCCTGAACCCTGGCAGCACAGTCGACTTGCCTCCAGAACTCGGCAACGTAAATCCCCCCCCCCTGAAAACCAGCGCCAAATCAGGTGAAAATGTCGAAGTAGCATTCCACAGTGCTGCCGAGGCCATTCTTCGCCGCAAGCTGTAGGGAGGTCTCGCGATATGGACATCAACTTTACTACTCCCGCTCCGTTACTCAGCGCAGGACTCTTACTCGCCAAAAATAAAATCTATTCGATGGCCTGGCTTGATGCTGACTTCAACGTCACCGCCTGCTTTGGGGAACTCGCACCCGGCCTCGAAGCCGGTGAACCGCTTTATGCCGGCCTCCCATTTCTGGCCGACTACGAGGACGAAATCCGGTCCCTGCCGCACGACGGCCGGTCGTCATTTGAGCTTCCCGGCATCATGCTGAAGGGCACTGGCGGAAAATCCGCTCCGCGAATCGACATCGTTGTTTTCCGGCATCGCGAAACGGACTTCAATGCCTCAGGAGCCTCAACGGCAGCGGGAACGCTTACGCACCGCGACGGCGGCAAAAATCGCTTCCTTCTTCTGGTAACGCGGGCAGGAGCGCAGTCCATGGACCTTGCCATCGCTCGCATGCTGCGCGAACGCCAAATGCTCCGCGAAGACATCGAGCAAAAGAATCTGGAACTCGACCGCGTCAATACCGAACTCGAACTAAGCAACCGCGACCTGGAAGACTTCGCCACCATCATATCTCATGATCTGAAAGCACCGATGCGCGCCATGCGCTACCTGGCCGACGACATCGAAATCGCTTTGAATACCGACAAGCCCGACTCTGCCAAAGACGCCTGCTCTGACCTCAAAGTCCAATCGCGCCGTATGTCCACGATGCTGTCCCAGCTCCTCGACTATGCCAGTGTCGGCCATCATCCAGACTCGCTTGAGCAGTGCGATACGCGAGCGCTGATCGACCAAATTATCGCGTCGTTACCACGTCCTGTGGGAATGGCTATTATTATCGAAGGCGAATGGCCGATTGTCGAAACCTTTGTCGCTCCTCTTGATCTCGTCGCCCGCAATCTCATCGACAACGCCATCAAGCACCACGACCACCCCGACGCAAGTGAGATCCATATCGCTGCAACCCCGTCTGCCGATACTCTAAAAATTGTTATCAGTGATGATGGACCAGGCATTCCAACCGCACGTCAGGAGGCCGTTTTTCACCCTTTCCGCAGCTTTTCCAATGATGCGGCAGATGGTGGCAATTCAGCCCCTACCTCCATCCTTGCCCAAGGGATGGGCCTAGCCTTCGTCAAACGCACGGTTGAAATAGTCGGGGGCAGCATCAGTCTTAAATCCGATCCGACACAAGGTCGCGGCAGCGCTTTCCTAGTGACGTGGCCGCTCAGCCGTAGCGACGGTCGTAATATACCCTGATCATCAGGCCGAAGCGCGAGTTGCCTCACCCAGTCATTTCGGCGAGATTGCAGCACTTGGTTTTTTCTGCAACAACTTCGAGAACACCGGGGCCTCACGATTAGCAAGCGTCGTTCGCAACTGCCGGGAACGCACGCCTCCATGTAAGGAGAACACGGCATGGCAGAGTCATCGTCCACGTCCGGTGGAGATTTCCTCGACAAGAAGAGTGGTCTTACCAAATCACTTTCAGGCCTGCCCAAACTTACCGAGGTCTTGGTCGTCGACGACGAGACCATGGACATCAAGCGCCTCCGCGCCACGCTTCATCTGATGTTTGGCTACGATATCAACGTCCGCGAAGCGACAACGCTGTCGGGTGCAATCGATGAAGTGATGAAGAAGTCACCTCAACTCATCTTGCTGGATGATGACCTGAAGCAATCTGCAGACCGCGCTTGCGATTCGATCCCCTATCTGCGCCGGATCGGATACGAAGGGCCGATCATTGTCGTCAGCGGCGTTGCTACCCGCAATCGCCGCAAGGATCTGATGGACGCAGGAGCCGCCGAAGTTCTGCACAAAGACGACGTAGACTCTGTGCGCATCAACGAAGTCCTGCCCAAGATCCTTTCGTCAATTGGTTTCGAGACGAAGCCGAATAGCTAACCCGCCCGTCCGCGGCAGGCGATCGATGGCTGCGATGCTAAGCCCCTCCGCGCCCATTTCCGTTTTTGCACCCCTTCACCGAACGGCTAAAAAATCCTGCCGGTGGATAATCAAGGACATCCCATGGCTCCCACTATACTCACCCATTTCATCGGCGGTGAAAAAGTCGCTGGAACTTCGGAGCGTTTTGCCGAAGTCTTTGAACCAATGACCGGCGATGTATCAGCGCGCGTACCGCTTGCAAACTCAGCCGACGTAAGAAAAGCGGTGGTCGTCGCGAAAGAAGCCCAACCCGGTTGGGGAGGAACCAATCCCCAACGGCGCGCGCGCGTTTTCATGCGCTTCGTTGAACTCCTGAATCTCCATGCCGACGAAATCGCCACCGTCATGTCGCGCGAACACGGCAAGACGATCCCTGACTCCATGGGAGACTTGCAGCGTGGACTCGAAGTCGCCGAATTTGCCATCGGCATTCCTCACCTCTTGAAAGGAGAGTTTACCGAAGGAGCAGGCACCGGAATTGACATGTATTCTATGCGCCAACCATTAGGCGTCGTCGCCGGAATTACACCGTTTAACTTCCCTGCCATGATCCCGCTTTGGAAAGCCGCCCCGGCAATCGCTTGCGGCAACGCATTCGTATTAAAGCCCTCCGAGCGCGACCCTTCCGTGCCCCTGATGCTTGCAGAGCTCTTCCTTGAAGCAGGCTTGCCAAAAGGCATATTCAATGTCGTCAACGGCGACAAGGAAGCAGTCGATGCGATACTTGATGATCCGGACATCGCCGCTGTCGGTTTCGTTGGCTCTTCCGACATTGCTCAATACGTCTATGCACGCGGTGCGGCGAATGGAAAACGCGTACAGGCATTTGGCGGCGCCAAGAACCACATGATCGTCATGCCCGACGCAGACATGGATATGGCCGCCGACGCGCTCATTGGGGCCGCCTTCGGCTCGGCCGGCGAACGCTGCATGGCAATCTCAGTTGCCGTACCCGTTGGCGAAGGCGCTGCTGAAGCACTTCGTGCCAAGCTCGTCCCAAAGGTTGAATCTCTCAAAGTCGGCCCATCAACCAGCCCGGATGCCGACTTCGGCCCACTTGTTACCAAGGCTCACCTTGAACGCGTTAAGAATTACGTTTCTGTTGGAGTCGACGAGGGCGCAGAACTCGTCGTCGACGGCCGCGAATTCAAGATGCAGGGCTATGAGAATGGCTTCTACATGGGCGGCTGCCTGTTCGATCACGTCAAAACAGACATGCGCATTTATAAAGAAGAAATCTTCGGTCCCGTCCTATCGATGGTCCGCGCCGGAGACTATTCCGAAGCGCTCGGTCTCGCCAATAACCATGAATACGCCAATGGCGTCGCCATCTACACACGCGATGGCGATGCAGCACGCGATTTTGCCGCCAAGGTCGAGGTCGGCATGGTCGGCATTAATGTGCCGATCCCGGTTCCGCTGGCTTATTACACATTCGGTGGCTGGCGCCGCTCCGGATTCGGCGACCTAAATCAGCACGGACCGGATGGAATACGGTTCTACACGCGCACCAAAACCGTCACTTCGCGCTGGCCAACCGGTGTTAAGGAAGGTGCGCAATTCACCATGCCGACGATGAAATGACAATCGTTACATGATCAGCATAAAACGTGATGGCCGTGGCCCCTTGCCGCAGTGCAGCAATTGGCCCAATTGTTGCGCGTTTGAGAAGGCTATACGCCCGCTTCATGTTCCGCAAAACGGGGGCCAAAAAATGAGAACATTAGCACTAGTCTCGGCATCGGCGTTCGCCTTCGCCACCGCAAACGCTGGAGACTTCAAGCTTCCTAAGGAAGTAACGCCGCAGCTTCGTGCCGCCTGAGAATCTGATGTGCGACGGCTTTGCACCGTGAAAAATCCGACGGTTTCAAAAGTCAAAAGCTGCGTGCGCCGCAACTTCATGAAACTGGGCATGCGTTGCAAATTGAAACTTGCCAGTGCCGGCTTCAAACACTGAACTTCGAAGGCAGCAGCTTGTCATCGGGCCACTGCGGCTTTCTCGCAACATGTGCCGGTCTCA
>JAJFHK010000238.1 GCA_021775655.1 Filomicrobium sp.
GCATTGTCTACGCTTCTGCTCGTTGTAACCTTCCTGATGTCGATCTTCATGTTGGCGCAATACTTCGCGACACAGGAATCATCTGGCAAGGACTCCGCTCTCCAACGACTCAACCGGCAGATTGCTGAACTCACCAGCATCCTTTCTCTTGAACGTGGCAAGACCAAATCTGCCGAAGACGAATTGGCCGGCCTGCAAGCTTCGCTCGCCACCTTACGAGAGGAAAACACCAAGCTGTCTGGCTTCGCATTAAGCGGCGACGACGCCCAGAAGGCTGCTAACGCGCGCATAACCGCGCTGACCACCGACCTAGAAAACCAAGAGGAAGTCTCCTCAGAGGCCCTTGCAAAAGTCGACCTCCTCAACCAGCAGCTTCTTTCTCTTCGCAGGCAGATCGCAGCCCTCAACGAGGCTCTCGAAGCCAGCGAAAAGAAGGATCAGGAAGCCCAGGACCGCATCAAGGATCTCGGCTCACGCCTCAACGCCGCCCTTGCCCGCCAGGTTCAGGAATTAAAGCGTTACCGCTCCGACTTCTTTGGCCGCTTGCGAGAACTTCTCGCCGGTCGCAAGGATATCCGCGTCGTCGGCGATCGTTTCGTCTTCCAATCCGAAGTTCTGTTTCCCTCCGGCAGCGACTTGATGACACCTGAGGGCCTTGCCGCGATGGACCAACTCGCATCCGCAATCATCGAACTCGAGAATCAAATCCCAAGCGAGATCGAGTGGGCACTCCAGGTCGACGGTCACACCGACGTACAGCCGATAAACACACCCCAATTCCCCTCAAACTGGGAGCTGTCGACCGCCCGTGCCATGTCGGTCGTGCAATATCTCATTTCCCGTGGCGTCCCGCCAAACCGCCTGGTTGCCGCCGGGTATGGCGAATTTGCGCCACTCGTCAAAGGAAATGACGCCGATTCACTTCGGAAAAACCGTCGCATTGAGCTCAAGCTGACAAACCGTTGATCCAATCACTGCCGACAATAATCACAGCAATTATCCGCCGAAATCTTATGAACGCTTCGTCAACGCAAGTTGAGGAAGTGACAACTTGCCCGCGCACAGTTGTTACTTAGGTTATGTGGTGTGGTTACGAATATCCTTTAATCTTAATCCCAATGCTGCACTGGCCTACTTGTTGCCCGGTTGACAATTTTGGGCAGGAATGCGGCAATGATTTCGAAATTGCTGCGCCGCAACATTGTGTTTGGCGCAACTGAAAGGGTCCGATGAACTATCATGCGTACGAGTTTGCCCATGCTCTGATCTCGCCCATGCGGATCGCAGCGCAGGGACTCAAGATGCAGATGCAGATGCCCTTCAACCCCATCGCGATGACGCCGATGGGCAAGCAGATTGCTGCGGCCATCGATGTATTCGAAGGCATTACCCGGCGCTACGGCAAACCTGAATGGGACATTACCTCAACCCATCTCGACGGCATCGATATCCCGATCCAAATCGAAACGGTCCGCCGCAAACCATTCTGCAATCTAATCCATTTCAAGCGCGATGAGTGGGTCGGCAATGGCACGGAGCTGCCCAAGGTCCTGATCGTCGCCCCCATGTCGGGACACTACGCAACACTACTTCGAGGCACCGTCGAAGAGATGCTCCCTGAGCACGACGTTTACATTACCGACTGGATCGACGCGCGCGACGTACCGGTCACCGACGGCCGCTTCGACCTTAACGACTATGTCGACTACGTCATTGAATTCATTCGCCATGTCGGCATGCGCACTCACATCATCGCGGTGTGCCAGCCCGCCGTGCCGACATTGATTGCGGCCGGCTACATGGCCGGTGAAGGAGATGCCTATCAACCAATGTCAATGACGCTGATGGGCGGTCCAATCGATACGCGCCGCAACCCAACAGCCGTCAATAAGCTCGCCGAAGAAAAGTCGATGGAGTGGTTCGAGCAGAATGTCATCTCGCTGGTGCCATTCCCGAATGCCGGTTTCATGCGCCGCGTCTATCCGGGCTTCGTGCAGTTGACCGGCTTCATGACCATGAACCTGGAGCGCCACACTCAGGCCCACCTCAACCTTTTTGAAAACCTCGTCCAGGGCGACTGCGATAGCGTAGCCCAGCACCGCGAATTCTATGAAGAGTATCTAGCCGTAATGGACCTAACCGCGGAATTCTACCTTCAGACTGTGGAAACGGTATTCCAAACGCACGCGATCGCCGAAGGTACATTTGTGCATCGCGGACAGACAGTCGATTTTTCCAAAATCGAGCAGACGGCACTCCTCACCGTCGAAGGCGAAAAAGACGACATTTCAGGTCGGGGCCAAACTGAAGCCGCTCAGGACATATGCAGCGGCCTGCCGTATGACGAAAAATTCCACTACGTGCAGCCTGGCGTTGGCCATTACGGTGTCTTCAACGGTCGCCGCTGGCGCAGCGAGATCCAGCCGCGCATCAAGGACTTCATTCGCTCGACCGAATTCCGCCGCGACCGCGGCGCTACGCTCGTCACCAATGGTCACGCCAATGGACATGACCAGGCACCATACCAATCCTTGCAGGATGAGGACCATGATATCCCTGAATGGGATCGCGCCGACATTTCTGAGATGAAGCACAGCGGCTGAACTGCGCGCTCACACAACCGCGTCTAGCTCTACTCTGCAGCTTCCAACCCGAACTGCAATTCGGCGAGCCTGCCATAAAGACCCCCGGCTTGGGATAGCGTCCGGTGATCTCCAACTTCGACAATTCGACCGTCTTCAATCACGATGATGCGGTCGGCCTGCTTCACGGTCGCCAATCGGTGCGCGATAACGAGCGTCGTGCGGCCACTCATCACTCCCTCCAGCGCCTTCTGAACATCCTGCTCGCTTTCCGCATCAAGAGCGCTTGTTGCTTCGTCGAGCAGCAAAATCGGCGCGTTCCTCAAAAGCGCCCGCGCCAGTGCGATGCGCTGCCTCTGCCCGCCGGATAGAGTGACACCTCGTTCGCCAAGCTGTGTCTTGTAGCCCTCAGGCAAGGCTTGGATGAACTTGTCGGCATGGGCGGCAACCGCAGCCGCCTCAACGTCTTTTAGTGACGCATCAGGCGTTCCATACCGGATGTTTTCGGTAACCGTATCGGCAAATAGCGCAACGTCCTGCGGCACCAGAGCCATGCGCGAACGCACCGCTTCGACGGACGCCTGCCGCAAGTCCACACCGTCGATCTTAATCGCCCCGCTCGTCGGATCGAAGAACCGCAACAGCAAGCTGAACATCGTCGACTTGCCCGCACCTGACGGCCCGACAACGGCAACAGTTTCGCCTGCAGCGATTCTGAACGACACATCGCTAAGCGCCGATTGTTCAGGACGCGAGGGGTAGTGAAAGCTGACCTTCTCGAATTCGACTTCGCCAAGCGGCGGCTCTGGCAACGCAACCGGTTTGTCGGGAGAACGAATTTCAGGCGTGACGTCGAGAAGCTCCATCAACCGTTCAGTCGCACCTGCAGCCTGACTCATCTCACCCCAGACTTCAGACAATTCCGCCAGCGCACCAGCTGCGAATACGGCATAAAGTACAAACTGGCTCAACCGCCCTGCCGTGATTTCACCAGCAACAACAGACGATGCGCCATACCACATCACACCGACGATACTCGCCGTCACCAGCGCAATCGCCACCGCCGTTAATCCGGCGCGCGCAATAAGTCTCGCACGCGCTGCCTTGAATGAATCTTCCACCGCCGATTCATAACGGAGCGCCACTTCTCCCTCGTGACCGAACGCCTGCATGGTGCGCACCGCCGACAGATTTTCGGCGGCATATGCAGAAGCGCCCGCAAGACTGTCCTGGGCTTCGCGCGACTTCCTCCGCACGACCTTCCCGTAAGCCATCAGCGGCAAAACGATTGCCGGAATCGCCACCAGCACCAAAAGCGACAAAGTCCAGCTTGTCACCAGCATCATGATGAGCGCACCGACGAGCATGATCGTATTGCGCAGCAGCTGGCTGAGCGACGTACCGGCCGCCGCCTTGATCTGCGTCGTATCCGCCGTCAGCCGGCTCATCATCTCACCGGAATGCGAACGCTCGAAAAATGCTGGGCCGAGCCGTGCCAGATGCGCGAATACATCACTGCGCAGATCCGAGACGACACGTTCACCAAGCCAATTCACGAAATAGAACCGCGAGGAACTCGCCAATGCCAGGACCAGGCCGATGACGATCAACATTGCGAAGTATTGACCGATCAGCGTCCCATCGGTGCCCGCGAAGCCATGATCGATCATCCGCCGTACAGCGAGCGGAACACTAAGCATGGCAAGTGCAGATACGACGAGCGCAACGCCGGCTCCGACCAGCACCCACGGGTAGCGCAACACATAGGGCTTCAAACCCATCAGAGGCTTCAAGGAACGGCTCGTGGCGCCGGCCTCAGCCTCACCGGTTTTGTCTTTTTTGCGCTTCAAGTGGGT
>JAJFHK010000239.1 GCA_021775655.1 Filomicrobium sp.
AAGTACATAGGTGGGAGAGGGCTTTCCACGATAGCAATTGTTGAGCGCCGCGACATCGGCGTCGGTTGCCAGCGCAACGGCGGCGCCTGCATGAGCTAGCCGCGCCTCGGGTATCCGGGACGCGGCAAATGCGGCCTCTCGAACGGCAGCTGCAGCATCTGCAACGGCCGTCCAATCGCCCCCGTTTTCCATGACATCCACGCTTATCAGGCCAGCCGGCCCCGTCTGTGGAGGTTCGTCGTCGGACCCTTTGAGGCACCTGTCGCTGTCGTCACTCATCTCGAAATTTGTTTCGTTTCCTCCGCCTTATCATAGGCAGCGACGATCCGGGCGACAAGTTCGCGACGCACAACATCGGACCCTGTGAAGCGTACCGCCTCAACGCCATGAACGTCGTTCAGCAAACCGACCGCCTCCTCCAGTCCAGATGTCATCCCTGGGGGTAGGTCGATTTGGGAGGGATCTCCTGTCACCACCATCTTCGCGTTTTCACCAAGGCGGGTGAGAAACATCTTCATCTGCATACTGGTGGTGTTTTGGGCTTCATCGAGGATTACGAACGCGTTCGCCAGCGTGCGCCCACGCATAAAAGCCAAGGGCGCGATTTCAATGACACCGATTTCGAGGTCTCGATCGACCTTTTCGGGCGGAAGCACATCGTAGAGAGCGTCATAGAGTGGGCGCAGATAGGGATCGACCTTTTCCTTCAGGTCGCCGGGGAGAAAACCAAGACGCTCTCCTGCTTCTACGGCGGGCCTGGAAAGTATGATGCGCTCGACGAGGCCTTTTTCCAGGCAATGCGCAGCCATCGCGACCGCGATATACGTTTTACCCGTTCCTGCAGGTCCGACGCCAAATACGAGATCTTTCTCGTGCAAAGCGCGCATATACGCACTCTGCATCGGCGTGCGAGCCTTGATCACACGTCGCCGCGTCGCGATCTGCGCCTGGACACCATCGGTTGGCACTTCGTGGCGGGCATGCCGGATCAGTCCGTCGAAGTCACCGGGGCCAACAGTTTCGCCTGACGATATGCGCTTATAGAGATCTTCGAGCACTTGGCGCGCCAGCCCGCACTGCGATTCAGAACCGGTCAGGATGATGACGTTGCCGTGGGCGTGCGCTTCGATGCCAAGCCGGTCCTCAATAAGTGCCAAGTGACTGTCGAACTCGCCCAGTAGCTGGGTCAGGTGTCGATTATCCTCGAAAGGGACGACGACGCGCGCGTTCGACGTCTGGGGCTTCGCAGAGCGCCCCTGGCCGGTCACAGGTTGACCGCGAAATGCTGGCAAATCAGAAGACTCCCATCAGCCGGTTCCGTTTCAATTATGCCTTCATCCGACGCTAATGTTGGCGCAAACCCCGCAACGCCGCAACTGGTTGCATCTCATACCAGGAACTTAGGCTTAAGACTACGCAACGATTTATGCCGCGCGTATGACACCTAGCAGGCTATTCGGCCCTGCGCTGGAGATTTCAACGGGAATAACGCGACCTAGAAGTGTGGCGTCGCCATCTGCATGGACGGGTTGAAGGTAAGGTGAGCGGCCGACGATTTGGCCGTCGTGGCGGCCGGGCCGCTCGAACAATACCGGAATAACCTGTCCAACGCAGCCCTCGTTAAACCGAGAGGTTTGCGAAGCGAGCAATTCCTGCAAACGGTGAAGGCGCTTGGTTTTTACTTCTTCTGGCAGTTGTTCTTCGCTTTTCGCAGCAGGTGTGCCGGGCCGCGCAGAATATTTGAACGAAAATGCCTGCGCGAAGCCGATCTCGTTGACCAGCGTCAAGGTCTCTTCGAATTCTTGATCGGTTTCACCAGGAAAGCCAACGATGATATCTGTCGAAAGCGCGATATCCGGACGCGCCGTGCGAATTTTTTCGATCAATCGGCGATATTGGGCGACCGTGTGTTTGCGGTTCATGAGCGCAAGAATTCGGTCAGACCCGGCCTGAAACGGCAGATGCAGATATGGCATCAGCTTTTCTTCATCGCGGTGGGCAGCGATCAGGTCATCGTTCATATCGTGGGGATGGCTCGTCGTGTAGCGGAGCCGCTCAAGACCTTCGAGTTTGGCAACGGCACTGATGAGTTTTGCCAACGTCCAGTCTTTCCCGTCAGGTCCTTCGCCGTGATAGGCATTGACGTTCTGGCCGAGTAGCGTCAGTTCACGAACGCCGCGCGAGATCAACGAGCGAGCCTCGTCCAGCAGACCGCTTACAGGACGTGAGAACTCCATACCCCGCGTGTAAGGCACAACACAAAACGTGCAGAATTTATCGCAACCTTCTTGTACGGTCAGGAACGCGGATGCGGCACGAGTTGCACCGGGCTGGGCTGGCTTGGCGACCAGTCGATCAGGCAACCTAGAGAACTTGTCGTCTTCAGGAAAATTCGTATCGACGATGCGGCGCGATTCTGATTGCGCACGGAAAACAAGATCGGGAAGGCGGTGATAGCTCTGCGGGCCAACGACGAGATCAACGACTGGTGAGCGAGCGATGATCTCAGCGCCCTCAGCCTGGGCCACGCATCCGGCTACAGTGACAATCGTCTGTTTACCCTGCTCGCGGCGGTCGTCCTTTACCTGGCGCAGACGGCCAAGCTCTGAATAAACTTTCTCGGCTGCCTTTTCACGGATATGGCAGGTATTGAGAACGATGACTTCGGCCTCTTCGAGGCATTCTGTTTCGGTAAAGCCGTACGGGATCAGGGACTCCGCTATGCGCTCGGAGTCGTAAACGTTCATCTGGCACCCGAACGTTTTAACGAAGACCTTCTTGGTCCCCGGCATCGCTATTCTCCTCGCGGACGCGGTAAGATGGTTCGCGTCAGTTCTGAAGCTACCTGAGTCGGCCCAATTTCCCGAATAATTCCCGACTTTTCCAGCAGCCACGATTTTCTAGCATCGACGATGTATCGCGGCTGAACAACGGCGGCGGACACTGCTGCCAGATCAGGCAGGTGTCAATGCGACTCTTGGGAGAAGGGTATTTTTGGAATCAGACGAAGTTACGGGTTTCTCCCGACTGCTTGGCGGGAGTTCGAAGGTTCTCCCGTGGTATCTCTGCAAGGTCAACGGCGGTTCCGGGTGGGCGCCCTCTCAGGATCCGGACCAGTTCTGAGCGGACCTCTGCCTCGGAATGGCGGGCCAGTTCCTTGCGATCGGCGAAGTTATCCAAAGGAACCGGCGGGCCAATACTGATTTTCACGTCGAGAGGGCCTGCCTTGAGAAGCTGCCAGGCGTGCGAACCCATTTCCATGTCGCCGTACCAGCCAACGAGTGGCCGATCGGCCCGTTCAAGCGGTACGCCGTGCAGGTGCGTGTAGCAAATCGTCAAGGTCTGCACTTGAGCTTTGACGGACCGATTCAGCTCGCCTTGTCCAGCGGCCTGCGTTTCTTCATCGACTGGCTTCGAGCGGATTGGTTTGGCGGCAGCGAACAATGATGTGCGGAAAGGAAGCACTCGATTGCCGTCGCTTGAAGTTCCTTCCGCGAAAAGGACGAGCTTATCACCATCCGCCAAACGGGCCGCGATTTCTCGTGCGGAGCCCGCGGCTGCGGTGCGCCGGTCGCGGTCGATGAACACGGATCGCTGCAGTTTGGCGAGCCAGGAGACGAAAGGCCAGCGTCCAACCTCCTTCTTGGCCACAAAAGAGACAGGGGCGACCGCGGAGATAACAGGGATGTCGAGCCACGAGGTGTGATTGGCGATAATGAGGACGGGCTGATCCTTCGCCAGTGCGCCGTCGATTGACAGCCGGATGCCAAGCAGGCGGCAGACTTGGCGGTGATACCAATTCGGAAATGTTCGCGCGAGCGGTGGCGAGACCCTGAGAAACAGGGCCTGCAGAGGCATCAGCGGAACCGTCATTGCGAAAAAGCCGGCTAGGATTCGCCCGGCGCGAAAGGCGCTCATTGCGCTCATGCAATCATTGTTAGATCGCGCGACAGCGTCAGCGCATCGACCGTCGTGCCTTCTCGGCGCTTGTAGTACCCCGGGCGCTTGCCCACTTCCATGAACCCCAAGCTGGCGTACATGCTGCAAGCCGGCAGGTTGTCAGCGGCAACTTCTAGAAACAGACGGTTTGCGCCGCTTGCCTTGACGGCCCGCGACAATCCCTCGACCAGCCTGCGGCCGATCCCCCGACGCTGGAAGGGGGCGCTGACTCCGATAGAGAGAATTTCAGCTTCATCGGCGGCAATACGGCCAATTGCAAATCCACCGGGAACGGGTTGGCCGGTCTCGCGCAGGCGTATCTTGGCGACCAGCGCACTGGCACAGGGATCGACAAGAAGTCGGTGCGTCGCATCTACGTCCCAGGCGGGATCGAATAACTCGGTGTGGAGTGTGGCGATGTCCGGAGCTGCTTCGGCTTCCGCCCACAAAAGGCTGACGTAACGATCTTCGATCGGCGGATAGGGATTGGTTGTCATGGTGTCACTCGCAACATCGATTTGCCTGTTTGTGGCTTGGCATCGGCAGGACGCAGATAAAGTGGAGAAACGGATCGGCCGTTATCATCAAGCCGCACGGCAAGGCGGGCAAGGAATCGGGCATCTGGTACAAGGTCACGGCGTAGCGCGCGAAGATTGCTCGAACCATCACGTGTGCCGGCTGCATCGGCGACCGCGATAGCACCCGATCCGGCGACGACGGCAGGCCCCCCGTGTGACAGCAAATCTGCGGCTGCCTGCGGGGAAAGAACGGCTGCATCGCACAGAGGTGCTCCAGCTCGAAAGTGCTGCACGTAGACTTCGCCGCGGCGGGCGTCGGTCGCTACCAGGATGTCCGGGGAATCCTCATCGGAATGTTTCAGGCTCTCGGCGACCTCCTCGGCCATCACCCACAGGCTGGTTGCTGCGACCAGCGGCTTGCCTGTCGCCAGCGCGAGCGCACGCGCTGCGGCGACTGCGATGCGGGTGCCAGTGAATGTTCCGGGCCCACAGGTAACAGCAAGGCGGTCGACCGCGTCAAATGGCAGACCAGCTTCTGCCATGACTTCACTTATCATCAGAACCAGCCTTTCTGCGTGACCGGTTGCCATTGGCTCGAAGCGCGAAGCAACGCAGCCTTCGCCGCCGCACTCAAGAGCAACGGAGCAGGCATCGAAGCAGGTGTCGAAGCCAAGGATGTTCATGCGCGCCAACTCTATACAGTCCCGTTGGGATTTTCACCCTTTACGGTTTGTGAATGCACGACAGGGCCGACTGCCTCTACGCGCGCAATGCCGCCTGCTAATGTCGCGGTGGAGAATTGTGCAACCTGCAATAAAGCGCAACTGCGCTAGCGCCCTTTACAGGTCAAAGACTTAGAGGATTTGCGCCATCTCCTCGAACTCGAAACGGGGGCTGCGTGGACGCAGGCCGTCGCGATTGCCATATCCAATATTGCACAAGAAATTTGAGCGAATAGATGTGCCGGCGAAGAATTCGGCATCGACCCCGCTGTTGTCGAAGCCCGACATCGGCCCGCAATCGAGGCCTAGCGCGCGTGCCGCAAGGATCAAATACGCGCCCTGCAATGTCCCGTTGCGAAATGCCGTTTCTTCAATTTTTGCAGGTTTTCCAACGAACCAGCTCTTGGCGTCTGTGTGGGGAAAGAGCTTTGGGAGATGTTCATAGAATTCCATATCGTGGCCGATTATGGCGCAGACGGGTGCCTGCATTGTCTTCTCGGCGTTGCCTTCGGAGAGGTGTGGCCTTAGGCGCGACTTGGCTTCAGGCGAACGCAGAAAGTAGACGCGCGCCGGCGAGCAGTTGGCGCTGGTCGGACCCATTTTGACTAGATCCACCAGTTGACCGAGTTGGTCGTCGCTGATCCCTTTGTCTTGCCATGCGTTAAACGTGCGGGCCTCAAGGAATAGCTGGTCCAGGGCGTTCTGGGTCAACGGTGTTGGATTCGGCATGTCTATTTTGCTCCTACTGTTGGCGTGCTGAATTTGTCATGGTGGATCAAAAACAGGAAAACCCCACCGAAGGGGTGGGGTTCCTTAATTTGATGCGTCACTGAATGACAGCGTCGCTGGATCTGATGATCTACTGAACCGCTTGGACTTCCTGAACTTCAGGGCAGAAGTGGCGCAGGAGATTCTCAATGCCATGTCGCAGTGTCGCAGTGGAAGACGGGCATCCAGCACAGGCTCCGCGCATTTGCAGATAAACAATGCCATCACGGAAGCCGTTGAATGTGATGTCGCCGCCATCCTGGGCGACGGCAGGGCGGACACGCGTTTCGATAAGGTCTTTGATGGTGGCGACGATCTGCTCGTCGGCTGGATCGTAGTTTCCTTTCGACACGTC
>JAJFHK010000240.1 GCA_021775655.1 Filomicrobium sp.
GGCGACTCCGCCCACGCAATGTCACCGATTGGAGGAATCGGAATCAATCTCGCGATTCAAGATGCCGTTGCAGCCGCAAACCTACTTTCAGCGGACCTCGCCGACGGCACCCTCGAAGACAAGGACCTGGACAAAGTTCGCCAGCGCCGGCTATGGCCAACGAAAGCCACGCAGTTCGCCCAAGTCCAGGCGCAAAACAACATTATCGCTCCGCTGATCAACGACCCTAACAAGACGCCAGCTCCCCCATTACCTTTACGGATCGTCTCGAGAATCCCCTGGCTCCAACGAAAACTGGCTTCACTCATTGGCCTCGGCGTTCGCCCCGAACACGTCCACTCACCCGAAAAATTCAAGCTGCAGAACTGAAAAATCCAGCGGTTGCGTTAAACTGCATCTGACAAAGCATTTGCCCTAAATGCTACATGCAGCGATGCTTGAGCGCCCACCTCGCAAATAAGAAACGCCATCCCTCGAATGAATCCAATCGAAAGAAATCCCCAGCGATTGAGACCCTTCGACGCCGTCATGCTCGACGTCGGTGATGGTCATTGGATATACGCGGAGGAAGTTGGCAAGAAGGGGGGGGCACCTGCCCTCTTCTTACACGGCGGTCCCGGCAGCGGATCCCAACATATGCACCGGACACTATTCGATCCAGACCGCCACCATGCGGTCCTCTTCGACCAGCGCGGTTCGGGACGGTCGCACCCATATCTGTCGCGGAACGCCAACACCACAACCCATCAGATCGCAGACATCGAGCGAATCCGCAAATTCTACGGCTTTGACAAATGGCTCGTTACTGGCGGGTCCTGGGGCTCGACTTTGGCACTCGCCTACGCTGAAGCGCATCCCGAACGCATTAGCGCCCTCGTTCTCCGGGCAATTTTTCTTGGCACACGAGCTGAAGTCGAGTGGGCGTTTCGAGATGGACCAAAACGTTTTCGCCCAGACCTTTACGAAGCGTTTGTTTCAGCTCTCCCTAAGGAAGAACAGGCTGATCCAATCAAATCCTACATCAATCGGCTATGCGATCCAGACCCGCAGGTTCGCGCTCCAGCAGCAAACGTCTGGAATTCATATGAACGCGCACTATCTGTCCTCGATCCGGGAAGCGTCAAACTGCCAGACTTATCGTCTGCAACTGGCCGCCTTCCACCGACAGCACTGATGGAAGCGCACTACATCAAAAACAAATTCTTCCTAGACGATAATCAACTTTTGAATAACGCACACAAACTAGGAGAGATTCCTGGTGTCATCGTTCAAGGCCGTTACGATCTCTTGTGCCCACCCGCGGCCGCTTACGCCCTCCATTGCCGCTGGCCGAAATCCCGATTGATCGTTATCGATTCTGCCGGTCACGCCATCACCGAAACAAGCATCTTGACCGAGCTCCAAAAAGCAATTGACTCATTCGGCGAAAATTAATCTGCATGCGTTATAGCACAACGCTTTTTTAACATTCCGTAAACTGCAACTTAAAGTCTGTTCGCTAGGGTTTTCTACAACGACGACCAACTTGTCATTAGAAGTCAGCGCTTCAGCCAATCCGTATGACTAGGCTTGCTGCGCAAACAAAACACTCCAACCATCATGCGGCGTTTCGAAAGAACGACAGCGACCTAGACAAAATTATGGAAAGCAACATCCAGTATCGATTCCCCAATCCCAAAGCCACCATCATCCTCGCCGAGGATGATGGCTTTCTGCGTGCGCTCCTTTGTGATCTGTTGCAATCGCACGGCTATCGGGTTGTCGAATGTTCCGGTGGCGACGCAGCGCTCGAGATGGCCAACCAAGTGAAAGCGGAAATCTTGATCACTGATCTCATCATGGAAGAAGGAGAGGGTATTTCTACTATTTTGAAGACCCGCAGAATTCAGAAACAGATGAAGATTCTTGCCGTTTCATCCAACGCAAAATATTTGGATTATGCAGCTGCCAGTGGCGCCGACTGCATCATGAACAAACCAATAAGAAGCGACGAACTTCTTGCCAACATCCGTCGCCTCCATTGCTCCATCACCCCCCCGATCCGCTTAGCAAGCGCATAGAAGGTGTCAGGACTAATCCACACGAGCTGCATACAAACAATCTTCCGCTCAACTTTAACTCCAACGAAGCTCGCGCGTGTTCAGATGACACCAGCAAGGACTACAATGTCCGCTCAAGGATCGGCATGGTGCACGAGCGCGAACTCCTCAGCTGTCTTTCCAGACTAAGGCGCTACGCCCAAGCGCTGTGTGGCGCACGCTCAACTGGCGACGATCTTTTGATGACGACCATCAGGCGCGTCGACCTTCGCGATCCTTCAGCCTGCGCGAACTTGCCGGTCACCCTATTTCGATTGCTCAACAAAACCTGGAACGAATTCGAACACATTCAGGTGGGAAGTCCATTCCATGAGCCCAACGGTGATCTGGAAAATTCGTTGGTTAAGGTGGAAGCATTTCGGACCGACGCAAAGCAGGTCGATAAGCGTCTCGATGGGGTGAAATCCAACGCCCTCCAGGCATTCCTTCTTGTCGCTCAAGAAGGATTCCCGCAGAGCCAGGCCGCAGAAATTCTGGAGGTAGCAGAAGACGAGTTCGAAGAATTATATTCAGGCGCTGAGTACATTATTCTCAAACGCGGCTCCATCGACGTCCTTATCATTGAAGATGACACTTTCGTTTCCGCAGATCTCGGCCAGATAATGACAAGTATGGGACACGGCATCGCCGGCATCGCATCAACATGCGAGCAGGCCATCTACATTGCCTCAAAACACCAGCCGGGGCTAATCCTGTGCGACATCAGTCTTGCCGATGGCAGCAGCGGCATCTGTGCCGTTAACGAGATTCTAGATTCCAAATCGGTACCCGTACTCTTTATCACGTCCCATGCTGATCGGCTTTCTACCTGCAATGCAAGCGAACCGGCTTACCTCGTCAGCAAGCCCTATTCAGTCGAACAAATTCGTACCGTATCAAGTCAAGTGTTATTCCATCAGCAATCTCATTTGACCAAGTATCAAGACAATACAGCAGCTTAACCGCATGAACTTTTAAGCTTTATTTTTCATACTACCGTCGAGTTTGACGGAGGATGAAAATTGTCAGAGACCAAATCAACCAACAGTTCGCACGGCGGGCTTTTCGATACCTCCACACCCCGCTGGTATCATCGTTGGATTCTGCTAGCACTCATTGTTACTGTTAGCATTTGGGTGCTCGCCTTCCAACA
>JAJFHK010000025.1 GCA_021775655.1 Filomicrobium sp.
GGAAGTGCATTATCGCGGGCAAGTGCGATTGCCGCGCCGTCCATCACTCTGAGGTCACGAGCCAGAACTTCTTCATATGTCAGCTGGTCGAAGCGCTTCGCGTCCGCCACCTTCTTTGGGTCGGCCGAGTACACACCGTCAACCTGCGTTGCCTTGACGACGGCATCACACTCCATCTCCACGGCCCTGAGCGTTGCCGCGGTATCAGTGGTGAAGAATGGATTTCCTGTGCCGGCTGCAAAAATCACAACCCGGTCCTTTTCAAGGTGTTGCAGCGCCCGGGCACGAATGTAGGACTCACAAACTGTCGGCATCGGAATAGCCGACAATACGCGACCATCGACGCCGGTCTGCTCAAGCGCACCTTGCAGTGCAAGTGCGTTCATGACGGTCGCCAGCATGCCCATGTAGTCAGCGTTTGCCCGGTCCATGCCGGCCGCCGCACCCTGCAAGCCGCGAAATATATTTCCCCCACCAACCACAACGCCCAGTTGGCAACCAGCGGCCGATGCATCCTTGATATCATCAGCTAGCCGCGCCACGACGCTCGTATCGATACCATAGCCGGTTTTGCCCATCAGGGCTTCGCCGGACAACTTCAGCAACAACCGCTTGTATTTAAGTTGAGGCAGGGTCTCGCTCATCGCGCACTCATGGCTCGTCAATTTGGATCAATCGGACAACGTCGAATTCGGCACTGGTGTAGCCCCTTCACGCCTGGAGACAAGCCCAAACCAGCAGAACACCTATTCAATAGTGAACATCCATAAGAAAACGGCCGACTGTGATCAGCCGGCCGTTGCTCGTCATTGGCTAAATTTACCCATTTACTTTGTGCCGGCGGCAGCGGCCACCTCCGAAGCAAAATCGCCTTCGTCGCCCTTATCGACGCCTTCACCCAGCGCATAACGGACAAATCCTGCGATCGTCACGGGGGCTCCGATGTCCTTGGCGGCGTTCTCAACCGCCTGCTGTACGGTTGCCTTGCCATCGATAACGTAGGTCTGCTGCAAGAGGACAACCTGCTGGAAGAACTCTTTGCGAAGCTTGCCCTCGACCATCTTGGCAGCAATTTCCGGCGGCTTACCCGAAGCGATCGCCTGTTCCGTATAAATCGCGCGTTCGCGCTCGATAACACCCTGATCGAGTTCATCAGGCGTCAAAGCCAACGGATTGGCTGCCGCAACATGCATTGCTAGTTGGCGGCCAAACTCGCTCAGCTTGTCCTTGTCACCTGCACTTTCAAGCGCAACGAGCACTCCGATTTTTCCCATGTCATCGGCAGCCTTGTTGTGCACATAGGCCGAGACAATGCCTTCATTGACTGACAAAGTCGCAGTCCGGCGCACATTCATATTCTCGCCAATGGTCCCAACCATTTCCTTGACGTAGTCTTCGACAGTCTTGGAGTTCGAATTCATCGATGTCGCGAGCAGCTTGGCAAGATCGCCTTCGGCTCCCAGTGCCAGCGAGGTAATCTCTCCGACCATGCCTTGGAACTGCTCGTTGCGCGCGACGAAGTCCGTCTCGGAATTGATCTCGACAACCGCCCCCGAAGTACCTTCCGACTTTGCCCCGACGAGCCCTTCAGCCGCGACGCGATCGGCTTTCTTGGCCGCCTTTGAAAGACCCTTCGTACGCAACCAGTCGATCGCGGCTTCCATGTCGCCGTCGTTCTCGGTCAGCGCCTTCTTGCAGTCCATCATGCCGGCGCCGGTCTTATCGCGCAGCTCCTTTACGAGCGAAGCAGTGATCGCAGTCATATGATTCTCTCTATTTTTGCGGGGTCATAAGGACGTGCCTAATGCTCCAGCTTGAATATTATGTGACGCCGGGCTGTTTCGTAAAATTGAGCCCACCCGGTTTCAGTCTTAAGCGGCAGACTGAGCAACAAGCTTCTTGGCTTGGTCCACCCAGGTCTCTTCTGCCAGTCGGCCTGGAGTCTTGAGCACTCCTTCCAATGCCGTCACATCTTCGGCGCTGAAATCAGCAATCTGCCAGTAGTGAAACACGCCAAGGTCGTTGAGCGCCTGCTCAGTTTTGATGTCGATGCCACGGACATTTTTGAGATCGTCAGGCTCCCCGCGAGCTGATTCAATGCCCTTGAATGCAACAGCCGGATCAGCCTCAACCGTAGCCACTTCTGCAGGCAGCTCTTCGGGAACGGGCGTTTCCATCGCACCCAAATCGACACCCGATGCTGCACTTGAGCGCTCGATTCCATCGATCGCCGCCCGCGCCAGGAGATCGCAGTAAAGCGTGATCGCACGACCGGCATCGTCGTTACCCGGAATCGGGAAATCGATACCATCTGGATCGCAGTTCGTATCGACAATAGCAATGATCGGAATGCCAAGCTTACGAGCCTCCTTGATGGCTATTTGTTCTTTGTTGGTATCGATTACAAACAGCAGGTCAGGCGTTCCACCCATTTCGCGAATTCCGCCAAGCGACATATGCAGCTTCTCGCGCTCACGCTGGATTGTGAGGATTTCCTTCTTGGTCCGCCCATGAGGGTTTTCAAGAACGTCGTCGAGTTGGCGCAAGCGCCGGATCGACTGAGAAACCGTTTTCCAGTTCGTCAGCGTGCCGCCAAGCCAGCGGTGGTTCATGAAGTATTGCGCCGAACGGCCCGCAGCTTCTGCAACGCCTTCCTGTGCCTGACGTTTGGTGGCGACGTAGAGCACGCGGCCGCCGCCGGCGACGGTGTCCGACACTTTGACAAGTGCCTGATGAAGAAGTGGCACGGTCTGCGTCAAATCTATGATGTGGATGTTATTG
The DNA here is from genome assembly GCA_021775655.1 of Filomicrobium sp. GTDB lineage: Bacteria > Pseudomonadota > Alphaproteobacteria > Rhizobiales > Hyphomicrobiaceae > Filomicrobium. Next base: position 2,782 of record JAJFHK010000025.1, read on the forward strand.
CGGGCGCCGAAGATAAACGGAGCCATCTTGGGGT
>JAJFHK010000241.1 GCA_021775655.1 Filomicrobium sp.
TGTAGCCTGTGACTTTCAGCTCGGTCCGGCTGACCCGCTCAAGAGCAACGTCGTACTTGCTCCTGTCATCGGGATCGATAATCCAGCCATGATCCCAGGAGCCGCCGCCGACGTTGCGCACCTCGCCGATCAACTGCTGACCGCAGCCATGTTGTTCTTTCTCGTTGCTAATGGAGACGATGTGGCCACAAAGCATTTTGCGACCGCATTCCTTGATCTCCACGGCGCCGCGGCCCTTGGCATCGACCCAAACACCGACGGGAGATCCGCCGGCAATCGCCGAACTCAGCCCCGTAACAAGGCTTGCTGCAGCGACCGCAGTGATAACTAAAGTGTGCTTCATGGGTAATTCAGACCGTCCCATGTCTTCTTACGCCGCCCCCTCCGAATTCAACCAACCACTGCGCATGGCATTGGGGTCAATCCGACTTCGAAACTAGCCGTGCATGCCAGGAATGGCGACTTTACGGCTAAGCCTCGAGAGAGAGGCAATCCTCGGTGACAAGGTTAAGTTTCACTTAAAAGTCTTAAGAAACCACTGTGGCAACCGTGCGTCGAAATGACGACGAATTACAAACACTTATGCTGCAGAAAAGATAATGCCGAGCAGAAGCATCCCCGTAAGCTCGGCGATTAGGGCCACTTCACAATTGGCGGCATCGACGACAAAATTGAGTCGACATTGCCTCCGGTCTTCAGGCCGAAAATGGTCCCACGGTCATAGAGCAAATTGAACTCCACATAGCGGCCTCGCCGGATAAGCTGTTCTTCCCTCGCCGCTTCGGTCCAATCCGTTGAAAAATTGCGTCGAACGATCTCCGGATAGATTTTGTGAAATGCCCGTCCGACGTCCCTGGTGAAGGCCAAAGCGGCCTCAAACCCACCTTCCTCGGCACTAGGGGTCAGATAATCGTAAAAGATCCCGCCGATACCGCGCATCTCGCCGCGATGCGGAAGAAAGAAATATTCGTCGCACCACTCCTTATAGCGTTGGTAGTCAGCGACCGAATGGGCTTCGCAGGCACCGCGCATGGCAGCGTGAAACGCAACTGAATCCGGATCTTCTTGCGTGCGCCGCTTAGCAAGCACCGGGGTCAGATCCGCGCCGCCGCCTAGCCACCACTTTGACGTCACGACCATCCGCGTATTCATATGAACCGCTGGCACATGCGGATTTCGAGGGTGAGCAATCAGTGAAATGCCGGAGGCCCAGAAATTCGGATCATCCTCAGCACCAGGAATCTGCTTGCGAAACTCTGGTGCAAACTGCCCATGGACCGACGAAACATGCACACCCACCTTTTCGAAGACGCGGCCTTGCATCAGGCTCATAACGCCGCCGCCGCCCGGTTCGCCCGTAATTTTATCGGTCCGGTCCCAGGGAGTCCGCTCAAACCGCCCGGCCGGTCGAAGCGACATCGGCATGCCTCCGGGCAAATCGTCCTCCAAACTTTCAACCGCGGAACAAATTTGATCACGCAGGTCTTCAAACCAACCGCGCGCGGCCTGCTTTGCGGACTCAAGATCGAAGTCGTCACTATTCATTGTGCACTACCGCCCCTTGTCGCTGCCGCAGATGCGACCCATTTAAGGTGGCTTAGCACAAATGCGCCGCCCGCTATAAGCCTGCGGCCATGAGGCAAAGCCGCCCCGCCAAATAGGTGGCGCAATCTGAAAAAATTAGTCGCGACAGCGGCGCCAGTGTTACCTGTGGCACTGACTGCCGTTGCGCATGGAAATAGCTGTCGAGCTCAAGGCACGTCCCTGGAGTTCGTCGGCGAAGCCTCCGCAAATTGGCCGAACGCCAGAAGAACATTAGATATGTTGAGCACACTCGCAGATCGTATATTCACCGCGCTGGAAACCAGCCGCGATCCCTTCCCCGAGGAGCGCGCGGGCATGCCGCCGCGCGACTTCGCTCAGTTCGTCATTTACTACGTTCGCCCATTCTGGAAACTGCTGGCGGTATCTTCGCTGCTGGCAGCAACGGTCGCGCTGATCGAAGTCTCCTTGTTCTCCGTGCTCGGTCAACTCGTCGACTGGCTGACGGAGGCCAAGCGGGCAACTTTCTGGAACGAGCACGGCAGCTTCCTCACCGGCATGCTTATTCTGATCCTTGTGGTCCTGCCGATTCTGAAATTTTGCTATGAGACCGTCATCCATCAGGCGTTGATGGGTAATCTGGCCATGCGTACGCGTTGGCAGGCACACCGTTACGTGCTGCGCCAGTCGCTCGGGTTCTTTCAGGACGACATCGCCGGTCGCGTCGCAACGAAGGTGATGCAGACCTCACTTGCAGTCCGGCAATTCGTCCTAACGCTTGCCGAGGTAATCCTCTACGTCAGCGTTTATTTCTTGGGCGCGCTCATCGCATTCGCTGCAGCCGACTTCCGGCTCGCAATCCCGATGCTTGTCTGGCTCTCTGGCTACGTCGTTGTTGGGCGCTACTTCATCCCGCGGTTGCGCGACATTTCCCAAGAACAGTCAGATGCGCGTTCAATAATGACGGGACGCATCGTTGACAGCTACACCAATATCCAGACCGTCAAAATGTTTGCTCATGCGGAACGCGAAGACGCTTATGCGCGCGACAGCATGGAGGGTTTTCTTGGGGCTGTTAACAGGCAGATGCGACTCGTCACGCTGATGACGATTGCGCTCAATGCTCTCAACGCACTGCTCCTCGTATCTGTTGCCGGTCTCGGAATCTGGTTGTGGACCCACAGTGCAGTAACCGCCGGCGCGATGGCATTTACCGTGGGCCTCATCATGCGCATGCAAGGGATGTCACATTGGATCATGTGGGAGGTTGCCCATCTGTTCGAGCATATCGGCGTCATCCAGGATGGCATCGGTACGCTGACGCGCGAACAGACTGTACTCGATGCGCCAAACGCAAATCCGCTGACCGTCAAGAAGGGCGCTATCGCTTTGACTCGGGTCCGCTTCCACTATGGCAAGGAAGGCGGTGTCATCGACGATCTGTCGCTCAACATCGCGCCCGGACAGAAAGTCGGCCTTGTTGGTCGCTCCGGTGCCGGCAAGTCGA
>JAJFHK010000242.1 GCA_021775655.1 Filomicrobium sp.
GCAACCCTGCAAACCGAATAGGAAGTCGACTCAAAAACTGCTTTGCGGCAATGGTCCACAGCTATGGCATTGCCGATTAAGACAAATTGCTGAGCCAGTAAGGCCAAGGCGGGCGACACGAGCCGGCACAGCTTCAAAGCGACGAATCGCATCAAAACAGAATTTACGTTACGCAACTCGGCGGGCATCAAGCATCCTGATTTAACCCCAGCGTTTTCTGGGTCTTTTTGGGCAGACCGAGTGAGACGAGACGGTAGCTTTCCTTCAGGTAATCGCGCAGCGCATCGTCGTCCATGGTCTCAGTACTCGTGCGCTGAATCCACTTCATGCCACGCGATGCAAGATAGGGAGCAGGCCGGCAGCCCGGCAAATCCTTCAGCATATCGTAGCTCATATCCGAGCACTTGAAGGTGACGAAAAGCTGTTCGTCTTCATCATTCCAGCCGCCGACGGCGAAGACCTTTCCAGCGACCTTCCACACATGCGCACCGCCCCATTGCACGACGTGGCTTGTATGCGGGAGCTGCTTGCAGAATTTGTTGTAACTTCTGACGTCCATATCACCTGACCAGATCGCGCGGACATTTCCCGCAGTGTGCGCCAGCCTACAGGAATTGACCGATTTTTCCGCCCGTCAGCCGGGCTGTTTGTCTCAAATCAGGCGCTTTTGAGAAGCCTGTTCCGGACGTCTTTCTCATTCCTCCACCAAAGGCTCTCCCGCATGTCCTCCAATTCTCCATTACGAATTGCACTCCTGATTTTCGCTGTCGGTTTCCTGGCGTTATTCTTGGTGCGCTTCGGCTATGGCTATTTGGCCGGAGACACAACAATCCGATCCCTATTGGTCAACCAGTCACACGGCAGCACAAGTTGGGAATTCGCTGGCAACGTTAAAAATTACGCGTCCTTCAAGCGTAAGGCGACCGTCGTCCCAGCCCAGGCAGGCGTCCCGGCCGGTGGTGATCAGAAATACGAGAAGGTTGCCAACATCGGGCTTAAGTCGGCAGAATTCGAAAAGGAGGAAGGGCGTATCCGCCGCCTCATCGGTGAGAAGGATGCGCTGATACAATTCGAACAGCGCCAAGGACTAAAAGGTCATCGTAGTTTGCGTCTCGCCATCGGTGTCGATCCAAAATTCTTCGATGCCTTCGTCGACAAGGTTCAAACATTTGGAGAACTGACCCGCCTTACGATCGACAAAGCTGACAAGACCAACGAGTACCGTGATCTCCAGGCCAAACGTCGTGCGCTTGAGAAGACCCGTGAAGCGCTCACCGATCTCAAGGCCCGCGACGGCGAAATGCGTGCATTGATCGAGTTGGAGCAGCAGATCCTTTCTCTCGAACAGCAGATCCAGGGCCTGGGTGTCAGCCTCGGCGACTTCGATGCCGAAAACGAATTCGTCACGGTGAAGCTGCTGCTGGCCGAAGCCAAGATCGTGACCGCATCGGTCCATCCCATGATCGTTCTCGCCTTTGAATCGTTAGCCTGGGTTTTGTTCTACTACCCGCTTCTATGGCTTGGAGTTGCAACCTGTGCCGTATCGGTCTTCATCGGCGTCCATTTGTTGCGCCTTGCTGTCCGAATGTTTGCTGTTGCCGATTCAAAGGTCGGTGGCGCTTGAAAACGTAATTCCAAAAAAGTCGCGGAGTAAGCCATCGTCTAACGATACGCGGATGTGCTAGGAGTTCCTGTCAACAACGGAACCTCCTCGAAATGATCAACCAACAGTACGTGCGCCGGATGGCGGCCTACAATGCTTGGCAGAACCTAAGCATTTTCAAGTCGGCCGACGGCCTCGACGACGAGGACCGAAAGCGCGACCGAGGTGCTTTTTTCGGATCGATTCACGCGGCGCTCAATCATCCCATCTGGGCAGACGTGGCATGGATGCATCGCTTGGCTCAAACATTATGACCACAGCGTGAGCGGCGATTCGTGAATCTCTTCTTCGACATCGCTATCAACGTGACGTTGCCGATCGTCGCCATCGCGGCGCTGGGCTATGTCATGCAGGCGCGTATCAAGTTGGACGTGGCAAGCATCAACCGGCTTCTGGTGATGGTCATCATGCCTTGCTTTCTCGTGCACTTTCTGGCTTCCGCGAACCAGCCAGTAAGTGAGATCTGGCCAGTTGCCTACTTCACCGTCGTGCAGTTCTTGTTTCTTATTCCGGTCGGTTGGTTGACCGCATTGGCCTTCGGCTTGCCACGCTCTTTCGGTCCGCTGTTCGCGATGGCGACCGTCTACGCCAATGTCGGCAATTACGGCATTCCACTCGTGCAACTCGCGTTTCCAAGCGAGTTTCTGCTGCATCAATCCGTCATTACTGCTCTGATGACTGTGTTAATGGTCACAGTCGGAATCTGGTTGCTGGCACCAAGCGAAAAGCAGGCGACACTCACAGCGCGCCTCGGCAAGGCCTTCGAGACACCAATAGTCCCCGCCGTAATACTCGGGCTCATATTGCGGGCATTTGAAATCCGCCTACCACAAGCCATTGGCACACCGATCGAACTTCTTGGTGCAACATTTCCGCCCTTGGCGCTTTTTGCAATGGGCGCCCAATTAGCGACCAGCGCCGCCGGTGTGCTCAACATCGGCCGGCTCACGCTCATCTTGATTCTAAAACTCATCATCGCCCCTGCCGTGACCTGGGGGCTTGCAATCGCGATGGGAATGCCCGACCAGCTGACCGATCTTCTTGTCGTGGCTGCCGCCACGCCGATCGGAATTCTGTTGGCACTGTTCTGCGTTGAATACGGCCGCGAACCAAAGTTCATGAACTCTGCAATCCTCATCTCAACCGTGCTATCCCCCCTCACCGTCACTGCTTGGGTAATACTGACAAGGATCTACTAGTCATGATCGAGCTGCACACATGGAGTACACCGAACGGCCGCAAGGCTTCCATCATGCTTGAGGAGGTCGGGTTGCCCTATGAGGTGTTCCCCATCAACATTACGAAGAAAGAGCAGTTTGCGCCTGAGTTTCTGAAATTGAGTCCAAACAACCGCATTCCGGCGATCCGCGACCGCGAGACAGGCATGACCTTGTTCGAGTCCGGAGCCATCTTGATGTACCTAGCCCAAAAGACAGGCAAGCTTTGGCCGGCACAAGGCGAAGCTCATTGGCGCACAATTGAATGGCTGATGTGGCAGATGGGAGGCTTCGGACCGATGCTCGGTCAGGCCCATCACTTTCTTAAGTATAACGCTGGCAAGGCACCTTATGCGGAAGAGCGCTACCACGCTGAGGCGAAGCGGTTATGGGGTGTTCTTGATCGCAGACTCGGTGAAGTCGAGTATCTTGCAGGAGACTATTCCATCGCAGACATCGCCACGTTTCCGTGGGCCTGCCGCTTCGAATGGCAGCAGATCGATCTTAATGAATTTTCCAATGCAAAGCGCTGGTATCTGGCAATCGCCAACCGCCCTGCTGCCCAGCGCGGCTATATCGTCCCTGACGATAAGCAGCCCATTCCAATGCCGTAACTAGCAATTTTCACCTAACCCGCCCCAAGTCTGCGCAATGTTGGTTGGTGAAACTCCAATGCAAGCTCGCGCAGTGTTGGCGGGCGATTTTCCAACACAAGCTTGCACAGTGTTGGCGGGCGAAGGCGCGACAAAAAAAGTGGGCCTCTTCAGTTTCCTAAAGAGGCCCAGTATTGGGTGGGGAGTGTCGGCAGAGATAAAGTCTGTCAGAGCGTCTGAGACGCTAGGAATTGCGTGGCAGCCACGCCCGTTGCGGCGACCCCGGTGCCGGGGCTGGTAGGTGCCTTAAGCGAGGCGATCAGAAGAAGACCGGCAATTGCGAAACATACGAATGCCATGGCTCTTGCCGCCTTCAATAGGCGGATGTTGGTGAGCCTGGCAGTTTGGAGATCCATGTTTCGTTCAAGCGCTCCGTTCTGATGTTCGATGATGTATTTGTACCTCGTAACCTTCTGTTAGTCGAGTTTTCCCCAAGCATATAGCTAACGACGATCTGTTAAGATTCATCTTTTGTTAGTATTCATTTTGGATATACTAATTATAGTTTCGCAATGATACAAAGCGGGTGAAGAAATCCAGCGGCAACCCTTCTCGGCCGCTGACTGCAGGTTTACGGCACATTTGCCGGTATGCTGATCTTCTAAGCATGCCGCCGTGCCAAAAGACTTGGGGGGGCGCAGAATTTGAGGGCCGACCACCTGCAATCAACCTCAATTTATGCCGGTGCTATTGCCGCCGCGACAATAGTTTTGTCGTGCCAGCTCGCTGCTGAACCGCCGCTGCCCGAACGCGCGACAGTGCCGACTTTCGTTTCCACTCCAGATTCCCTGGCTCCAGGAAGCGGTCAAGCCGCACAGGCTTTCGCTGTCCTCGAACGCCATTGTGCCCGTTGCCACGACACTCGCCGCCTGAAGCGTCGATTGCCCGCAGCAGGTATCGCCAACATTCTCGATCTCGATGCGATCGCAGCTCGCCGCGATCTCGTGCGGCCGGGTTATCCTGAAGGCTCGCCGCTCTACACATCAGTCTTAACGCGGCACATGCCCTATGATGTCTTCCAGGATCTAAAACGTGGCGATGAGCCCACCCCCGAGGAGATCGCCGAACTCCACGCTTGGATTTCTGGGTTACCAAAAGGGAAAAGCTGCCAGGCTGCGGAAACGCCGGTCCTGGATGTCTCCGCGTTGATAGAACAGGATATGCAATCCCTTGCTCCCGACGTGGCCACCCGTCGACGCTATTTATCATTATCTGATGTGGCGAGTGCATGTGACGGTAAGCAAGTCCGCGAAGCTTATCGCCATGCGGCCGCGAAACTTATTAATCTTTTATCGCGTGCAGAAGAGCCATTCCGGCCAGAACTGATTGGCAAAGACGGCTTTATACTAGCCATTGATCTCGACGACATTGGCTGGAGCGCGGCACAGTGGGACGAACTCGCCGAACAGGCGCCGGCACCCTTCGCCGTTCATAACGACGGGTCAAGGAACCCCGCTGCGGCGCCAATGCGTGTGCTGCCTACCGCTTGGCTCGCGCATCTGGCGATGGACCCCGGCGTCTACGCACACCTTGTAGGCATTCCAACGACATTGCCAGAATTCTTCAGCGCTTTCCGCATTGGAGATCAGCAGCCGGGGTCAGCGCCGACCTACCGCCTTGATGAAAGCCCGGTCACTGGTGGAGGCCGCAACTTGTCGCGGCTCATCGCGTCAAGCCAATTGCCGGTTTGGACCGCGCAAGATTTTGCTGGGGGGAGTAAAAAGAGATCGACCAAATCTTCAGACAACCTGCTTGAGACCCGCGTAATTCTGCAGTTGCCGAACGGCTTCCCTCTGTTTGGACTCTACAATCGTGAGGGGACATTGCGATTAAACGTGCACAAGTCGGCGGTGACGTCAGAGGTGAAACAAGCCGGAGCTGCGGGTGCTGGTTTGCAATGCCTCGCCTGCCATGGCAGCGGACTGAAAGGTTTTGAAGCAACTTCGGTAACCGAAAATGCACCGCCGGGTGGCTGGCAAGCTACGCGGGATAATCAAGCGTTCTATCTTGCCCTGCGCGCCATCGGCATACCACCCGCATTGGAAATCGATGGGTTAGAGCCGGTGATTGCGTTGGCTGAGCGATACCAGCGCGAACTAGGTCTCTACCAAGTGGCAGCCGAACTTGACCTTGCGCCAACTGAGCTGACCAAAGCGCTCCACGCTGCTGAAGGAAAAACGAAGCCGATTGCACGCCGCTTGCTTCAAGACCTCATCACACGCGGCGAATTCAATGAATTGCGCCGCCACTTGGAAGCGCCCCGTCAGCACAAGGCACCGCCATTTGAATCCGATAACCGACTAATGCTTGCCGACAACGAAATTCGGCTTTCGCTATGGACGGAAAAGGCCGGCTACAACAAGGGCGAGCAGGTCACACTGCATGCCGCCACCACGGCACCATGCCGGTTGACGCTCATTTCAGTTGATCAAAGTGGTGACGCCGTGGTCGTTTTTCCCAGCGAGTACCAGGACGACAACCTGCTCCAGCCAAGCGTAACGCGCGCCATTCCTACTCCAGCGAGCGGTTTTCGTTTACGCGTCGATCAACCGGGCCGAGAAGCGGTTATCGGAGTTTGCATGGGACGAGATCGCAAGAACCCGCCAGGCATCATCCACGACCACGAACTCCAGCCCTTCACGCTGCTAGGCGACTGGGCCAAACACATCAAACATGCACTTGAAGCCGACGCCGCCGAACGACGCAATGCTGGAAGGCCCGCTAAGCGGAAGCGCCGCCGCCGTCGCGCACGACTGGTAAAACGGCCACCAACGCGAGCAAATAAGCTCCCCCTGCCTCAGGACTGGACAATGATTATGATCCGGGCCCGACCCAATAAAGATGCCGCATTCACCGCTCCCACGCCCAATGAAACCGCACCACCCGCTTCAAGTAATTCCGAATGAAGCTTAACGCGCCTGAATATGTCGGTTGAGCAATATGCAACATCTCTTTTACGGCCGGGGGTGTTTACGGCAGGCGTGTATGGCCTTATTTACCCCGTCTCTTCGCATTCCCGCAGGCTTGCTTGGTGTCAGCAATTCAGCCGAACACAGGCCTGCCCAGTGATGGCGAATCAAGAAGACGTGCCGGAGGTCCTATGCGATGGAAAGATACAGAAGTGCTGCAGCGCTAATCGCAGCGCGCCGCCCCGAAAAGCCGGTGCTGGCCTTGCGCCCGCATGCGGCAGGCCGCGCGGCGCGCTGGTTCGCTCAAAACTTCGATGGCGATATCGCATACGCATACAAAGCCAACGCTTCCGTTTTTCTGATCGGCGCGCTTTACGGCGCTGGAATCCGTCACTTTGATGTTGCCTCCTTGCCCGAGATCGAGGATGCCGCGACAATTCCCGACGCCGAGTTGCACTTCATGCACCCCGTCAAAGCGCGCAGTGCTATTCGCCGCGCTTATGAATTGGGCGTGCGCTCGTTCGCCCTCGACAGCGAGGACGAACTAAACAAGATTCTTGAGGAAACGGCTGGTCCAGACGGTAACGCCCGCGACCTGCTGCTGTTTGTCCGCGTGTCCGTTCCTGCGATCAACTCGCTTATTCCCTTGGAGCACAAGTTCGGCATCGCAGGCGAACCGGCAACAGAACTTCTCGTCAAGACCCGTCAAGCCGCCGCCGAACTTGGCATCACCTTTCACGTTGGTTCGCAGACAACGACACCCGATGCCTACGTTCATGCCCTCAAGGCAGTGCGCGAGTTGATTGTTCATGCCGGTGTCGTCCTGGACCGCCTTGACGTCGGCGGCGGGTTCCCGTCGCGCTACGCGAATAGTCAACCTGCCTCGATGGATGCGTTTATGGTGGCTATACGCGACGGCGTCGAGGAACTCCCTGTGCGCGAAGACATACGCTTGATGTGCGAGCCCGGACGGTCCTTGGTGTCAGAAGCCGAAAGCCTGATTGTGCGCGTCGATGCACGTCGAGGCCGCCACCTCTATATCAACGATGGTGCTTACGGCACGCTGTTTGACGCTGCCCACCTCGGCTTCGTCTATCCCTCACGCCTTGTCTCGCGAGATGTCGGCCGGGATGCAACCACGGCCGCGTTCGAACTGTGGGGGCCGACATGCGATTCCATTGACCACATGCCCGGTCCGTTCCTCCTGCCAGATTGCATCGAGGAAGGTGATTACATCGAACTTGGCAACGTTGGCGCTTACGGGCGCGCCCTCGCAGGCCACTTCAATGGTTACGGTACCTACGAAGAAGTCATCCTTCTCGATGAGCCGCAGATGACGATGTATGAAGCTGAACAACAGTCCACCAGCAGCGGCACTGTGCACAAATTGAGCACGTAAGGGAGGCCGCTAAGTCCGACTATGCACACACCGGCACGGTCGGCTCAGCCCTCATGGACTTCGACGCTCACATTCTCGGGCTGAGGAGCAAGTTCCGCGGTTTGCGGCGTCGCCGTGCGTGTTGGCGACGTTGCAACAAAGATAGCCTTTTCTTCGAACGGAACTGGCTTTTGCACGGTGATACGCCAAAGCGAATAGGCCGCGATCAGGACATGTGCAGTAGCCATCGTCACAAAGAGTCCGCTTGGACCGATAGTTTCAATTGCAATGCCGGCGATCAAGGGGCCGAATATGGCGCCGATACCGAACACAAGTAGGAGGCTTCCGGTCGTTAGTACATACTTTTCGGGCGAGGCATGGTCGTTGGCATGCGCAAGCAGGAGCGGATACATCGTAAAGATCGCCGCGCCGAGAATAGCGACCGCAAGAAGAACAATCGCGGTATCGCCCGGCTGCACAATTACAAGGGCCAATTCGGCACTGAGCGCCACCAAAACCATAGCCAGCAACACCAGCCGCCGGTCGACCAAGTCCGACAGCATACCTATTGGGACCTGTGCAACGGCTCCAGCCAATAACGGCAGGCTTGCGAATAGTGCGACTGTCTGAAGCTCAAGTCCGATACCCATGGCATAGACAGCAGCCAGGGTACCGAAAGTGCCGTTCGAAATGCCGACAAAGAACGCGGACACCGCGGAGACCGGAGAATTCTGATAGAGTTCGTTCAGATTGAGCCGCGCCTGAATGAGCGGCTTTGGCGATGCCGAAGAGGATACTGCCGTCGGGATCAACGCAAGCATGTAGAACATTGCTGCGTAGACGAAGAAAACGTGCCCCATCGGGTCGCCTGTCGTCAGGACCATTTGGCCTGCGGTCGTCGCGAAAAGATTGATCGCCATGTAGACGCCGAAGATCGTGCCTCGCGAATTTGCATCGCTCCTCTCGCTGAGCCAGCCTTCTACGATCATCGCGGCGCCTGCAAAGCAGAAACCGGACATCGCCCGCAGCGGGATCCAGGCCCATGGCGTGATCAACAATAGAGACAGCAACACCGAAAGCCCTGCAATGGAGGCCAGCACGCTGAACGAACGGATATGTCCAACGCGAGCCACCAACCGCGGTGTCAGGATGCAGCCAAGGACATAGCCAACGGCCCAACCCGTTCCTAGAAGCCCTAGAGAAAACGCACTGAAGCCCTCCCCAGTGCCTCGCACAGGCAAAATTAGCGCGTTAACGCCGCCGGCAAATAGCAGGAATGCGGATCCCAGGAGAAGGGCGGCGATTGGAAGTATTTGCCGGGTCATTCACTGTCTCTTGCATGCCCCGCCACAAATGCGAGAAACTTGTCGCGGCCTTGTTGAATTGCAAACCTGCAAACCCCGAACCTTGCCAACCGAACATCAACTCCACCATCGCTCTATTAGGCACACAAATTCGAACCTGCAAGCTGGCTACGATGCCTGCCCCATTATACTATTCGCGGGCAAAGTGGCGTCGTTTTTCGGTTACAGTTAGCAGGGCGGTGGCGGTGCTTTAGATGCCATATTCAATCGGTGACATTTGGGTCGGACGGCTGGGCCTGCTAATCCTGGTTCTGCTTGCGGTCAGGACGTACCTTGTCTTTCGAGCAACAGGCCGCTTCCCCATCCGCTTTCATGACACGCAGACTGCGCACGGTTTTAACCTCACAGCATTGTCCGGAACTTTCCTGGCATTCATGCTCAACTTACTCATCATGCGCGCCCCGAAGTGGCTGTCATTACAACCTCCCCACCCCCTGTCGGATATCTACGCCTATACGGGTCCCATCGCGCCAATGCAGGTGGATGAGGTCCGTCTCGCAGGCCTGGCGCTTTCTTGCATTGGGCTCACGGTGTCCGCTATTGCACAGCACCAGATGGGCAATTCGTGGCGCTATGGACTGGATACCGACCAAAGAACGGACCTTGTGACGAGCGGACTTTTCCATAATGCCCGCCATCCGATCTATTTCGGATTTCTCCTCGTCGGCGTCGGATTGTTTCTGGCGATGCCAAGCGCTGTGACCGTCGCCGCGGTGACCGTCCTGGCGGTCGTACTTTCCGTTCAAACCCGCTTGGAAGAAGAATTCATGCTTAAGACCCACGGCGGGGCCTACAACCACTATTACGGTCGGACCCGCCGCTGGATCTAGCACCTGCTCAACCCACCACAGACTTCCGGGGGATTGGATTGCCATTCCCGCTCGCCTAAAATTCGCCGGTACGCATTGCCCGGCTAAGCGGCGCAAAACAAAAAAATGAGGGAACACCAAGATGAGTTCGTCGGAACCGAACTGGCCGAAGAAAACGCGCGAGTTTCACGATCACCATACCGATTCGACAATATGGAACGACTTCAAGTTCCGCGACGGCGACATCATCATCGGGACCTACGCCAAATCAGGCACGACCTGGACCCAACAGATCGTCAGTCAGCTTTTGTTTGACGGTGCTGAAGGTATTCCCGCTGCCGACATGTCGCCATGGGTAGACATGCGCGTTCCGCCGAAGGAAGTAAAATTGCCAGAGCTTGAAGCTCAAACGCACCGCCGCTTCCTCAAAACCCATCTGCCGGTAGATGCCTTGGTGTTCTCGCCGAAGGCCAAATACATCTATATCGGACGCGATGGCCGCGACGTTGCATGGAGCTGGTACAACCACCACACGCACGCGAATGAAGCTTACTATGATGCAGTCAACAATTCGCCCGGTCGCGTCGGTCCTGAATTCGAGCGGCCCAAGGGCGACGTCGTCGAATATTTCCGCGAGTTCCTGGCAAGGGATGGTCACCCCTATTGGCCGTTCTGGGTAAATATCCGGACATGGTGGGAGGTCCGTGATCTGCCGAATGTCTTGCTGATCCACTTCGCAGACATGAAAGCCGACATGCCTGGCGAGATCCGCAAAATCGCTGAGTTTCTGGAAATCCCGATCAACGAGGAGAAGTGGCCTGCGATCCTGGAACATTGCGGTTTCGAATATATGAAGGAGCATGCCGAGCAAACTGTGCCGTTGAACGGCGCCCTTTGGAATGGCGGAGCCAAGACCTTCATCAATAAGGGGACGAACGGCCGTTGGGCGAACATGCTCACCGATGAAGACATCAAACGATACGAAGCTGAGGCGATAGCCCAACTCGGCGAAGAGTGCGCGGATTGGCTGGCAAACGGAACCAAAGGCTAGAAGTGACGGACATCATGTACGGCTGTCACTGAAGGAGCCGACAGTGCTGCGCACTGGCGGTGAAGACGATGCACGAGTCGGGTCCAGCGGGGCGAGGTTTGGTCGATTACCACGACCGCTTGCGACAAGCTGCGGACATTGGACTTATGGCGCGATGGGGGCAATTGCGTTTCAAGATTTCCAAGTGACGGCTATGTCCGGATTGAACGTCACCGCGATCTGACCAGAAACAAGCCGATTAGCCCTCGGACGCGAAAGCTGCCTCAAGCGTACCCGACCCAGCCCCGAAATGTAAATCCGGCATAGAATTGAACAACGTTCTCGAAACCGGCATCCCGCAATATCGCTTCGTCCTGTTCGGGCGTCAGTATGGCCAAGCGTTCATCGATTGCCTTGCGAGCAGCAGATGCCCTGTCGGGCGCAACGCCTGAATCCGTAATGTAGGCTACATATCGCCTCAACCAGAGTGCCTTGTTACTTTCCGGAATGCTGAAGTGAGAAACGACCAAGGGCGAGCCGGGTCGGAGTCGACGCCTGATTTCGGCAGCGGTGCGACGGCGCTCTTCCTCTGGCAAGAAGTGCATCGTCAGAAGACATGTCGCTCCATCGAACGGTCCGATGAGCGCGTCGTCGATCGTGCCTTGCTTCAGCGTGACACGCGACGCGAACGGGCCCAGAATTTGCCCTGCCAGCTGCAGCATTTCGTTTGACGGATCTACTCCGTGGAAGGACCACTTCGCATGCGCCTCAGCGAAGACCTTCAACTCGAGTCCGCCTCCCGCGCCAAGCAACAGTACATTGCCATTTTCAGGAACATGTTCGGCCAGCAGTAGTTTGCACATGCGCTGCATGCTATCATAACCGGGCACTATCCGGGGCGGCCCTTCTGTATAACGAGCCACGTGATGTGGATCTGAAAAAGCCTCGGCGCTCTGGTTCATGATCTCGTCGTTCCTGACCTTGACCTGTTTCGATTGCGAACATTCGCGCTCAACATCGCGAGGGTGACCTCACTGAAGCGCGCGAGGAGTAGGTGCCCAGCATCGTGGAATGCTTGATCGAGCGCTGAGTTTACGGCCTGCTCGACCAGACAATCAGGCGACCCCGATCGGTTGCCGATTGCAAAAAGAGAAGGCGAGCCGAGCGCAGCGTAGATGTCGAGCAGACTGACTTTCGTGAGATCGCAACAGAGAGTCCAACCGCCCCCGTGCCCCTTCTCAGACTGTACAAACCCCTTGTCACGAAGACCGGCCAAAATCCGTCGGATCACAGCCGAGTTTGTGTTCATCGACTTCGCCAGTGCCTCCGACGTGGCCGGCTCTCTCCGCTCTGCCATGTGCAGCAGAACGTGAAGCACACCCGACAATCTGCTATCTCGCCTCATGTAACTTATGATATTACATGACTTGACAAACGTCAAGCGACCCCAAGAAGTGGGAGTCGTTGAGAATTGGCCCACTTTCTAAGCAATTTTGACGAGAGCACGTTTTGCGGCGCTTGCGTCATCGATGTCGCCTCGCCTCATTCACATCCCCCGTGCCTGTAGCCTCGCCCTCTTTTCTCGCTTAGCGGACAAGCCCACCTCCACCCGTGCCCGGCACGACCAACACGGGGCGCGTCGGCAGCGAAAAAGGTGCGGATGGGTCGCGCGGGGCCGGATGCGTTGAGGCCATCTGGAGCCCGGCTGACTGTGACACCAATCGTCCCGTGACTAATGCCTCTAGCCTGTATTCTTGAGCACGAAGCGGAAAAAGCCGCCCATCTCGCTTTGTTCGACCAGGGTCGCGCCTGTCGTCTTGCAGAAGACCTCGAAGTCTTCAACTGCGCCGGGGTCGGTGGACAGCACCTCAAGCATGCCGCCAGCCGGCACGTCCTTCATGGCTTTTTTCGCCTTCAGCACGGGAAGCGGGCAAGTCAGTCCTTTCACGTCCAGCGTCTTGTGAACCGAAGCCATCACTATCTCCGTAACCGCATCCAGAAGGCGTCTTACGGCAAGCCCTAACCTCACTCAAGACCGTTCGCACCGCACTTCGAGCCGGAACAGGTCATTTTCGGAGCTTAATACCGATTTCGACCGCAGATAAGCATCGAGCGCGCGTGACGATTGACTGGACAAGCAGCCGCGAACCTTGCGAAAACCTCCTCCCTGGGAAAAAACAGTTTTCTCAGCCATCGCAGAGTAGAAATAAAGCGGCCTTACAACACGACTGAGCAAAGCCGCCACGGGGAGAGGGAATCGAATGACGACGGCGAGATCGCAAGTTGAACGCCGCTCGTTCAGATTTTCGTTCGGCCTCGAAAAATTGGGCCTGGTCGCGCTGGCCGCACCCTACGTTTCCGCTGTCGTGATCCTGGTTCTTTCGATCCTGGCCATCTATGGGGTCTCGATCCTGAAGGTCGACGACTCGCTCTCTGAACTCTTCCGCACCGACACCGAAGAATTCCGCCAGTACGAGCAGATAGACCGGCTGTTTCCATCAAGCGAGTTTGATGTCCTGATTGTCGTCGAAGGCGAGGATCTGTTAAGCCGGGATTCCGTCAAGCGCTTTGCTGATGCAACGATTGAGCTTCAGCTTTCGGACGGCGTCGGTGGATTGGTTTCCATGCTTTCCGCACGCGGCAAGCCCGATGAACAAGGTTATGCAGCCCCAATTGTTCCAGATGAGATCCCCGATGAACAAGCAGCCTATCATGCCATCCTCGAACAATTGCGATCCAACGATATCGTCAAGGGAAAATTCCTCTCTGATGACGGCACTCTTGCGCTGATCGTCATCTCGCTCGACCGGCAGGTCGTTGCAGAGCAGAGCTTGCGAACAGTGATCGACGGCCTCAAGCAGGCGACGGCGACAGCTTTCGATGGATCAGACCTCAACGTGAAGTTCACCGGCGCGCCGGTGATGCAACTCGAAATCCGCAATGCAGTCGAGCGCGACCGGCTGATTTACAATGGCCTCGGCTTCCTCATCGGTCTTGTCGTCGCATACCTGTTTTTCCGGCGGCTTTCGCTCACCCTTATCGCGGTCGCCGGGCCGGCCATCGCCATCCTTTGGACGTTGGGCGTTCTCGGCGCCCTCGACTTCCGCCTCAATCTCTTCATCAACGTCATCACGCCACTGATCCTCGTGCAGGGATTTTCCGATTCAATGCATCTGGTGCTCGCAGTCCGCCGCGCGGTGATGGCCGGCGAAGATCGATTTGCCGCCGCCCGGGCCGCTGTCATCGACGTTGCACCGGCCTGCCTGCTGACCGCGATGAATGCAGCCATCGCCATTCTTTCGCTATCTCTTGCGGACTCGGCCCTGATCCGCACGTTCGGCAAGGCAGCCCTCCTGGCAGTTGGGATCTCCTATATCGCTGTTGCGGTCGTCGTACCGACGCTGGCTGTGTTGCTGGTCCGTAAGGAAGAAAAGACCCTGGCCGATCCTGAAGAAGAAACAGGCGGTGTCGGTCTATTGCAGCGTTTGACCGACTCCATAGTCGGCTTCAGTGCGCGCCATCCGCTGACGCTTAGTCTTTTCGGTGTCGCTGCCGTGGTTGCCACCGGCTGGATATATTCAAGTCTTGAGCCGCGATATCGCTTGGCCGACCAAGTCCCCGACCAGGAACAGGCACTTGCCGGTTCCGCCCGCCTCGATCAGAAGCTGACGGGTGCCAATCCTGTCCACGTCATGATCGAGTTGCCGAAAAACGATGCGAAAACCGGCCAGCCGGCGAGCCTATACGACGAAGAAACCTTGAACGTCATCGCGGAAGCGCATCGCATCCTTGAAGAGCGTGCAGGCCTCGGCAACGTCTGGTCGGTCGACAGTTTGCGCCGGTGGCTTGCCGAAGCCGGTGACACCAGCGTCGAAACCATCAAGCGTTACGTCTCCATCCTGCCTGAGCATCTTGTTCGCCGCTTTATCTCCGCCGATGAAAGAGCCGTTCTGGTTACCGCCCGCCTGCCCGATATCGACGCCAGCGAGATCCTGCCCGTCGTCGACAAGATCGATGAGGCATTGAACCCAATCCGTACGGCTCATCCAAACTACAAAATTTCTGTCACGGGCCTTCCAGCGATCGCGGCACGCAATTCCAATACCCTCATTAATGAAATGAATTGGGGGCTTATCGGCGATATGTTCGTAATCTTCATCTTCTTGGGCTTGGCACTGCGCACAGTGCTGGCAGGCGTGGCCAGCGTGCTGCCCTCGCTGTTCCCGATCTTCGCGACCGGAACACTTCTATGGGCGTTCGGAGAAGGGATGCAGTTTGCTTCCATCGTCGCCATCACGGTCGCATTTTCGCTGGCAATCGATTCAACGATCCACTTCCTGAACCGCTATCATCTTGAAGAAGACCGGCTTGGCAGCAGCGCAGGCGGTCATCTCGAGGCCCTGCGCCAGACCGCCCATCACATCGGTCCGGCCGTGGTGCTGACAACGATCGTTTTGGCACTTGGACTCGGCGTCACCGTACTTTCAGACCTGCCCTCGTTACGCTTGTTCGGCCAGCTTACGGCTGCCTGCCTATTCGCATCCTTGATCGCGCAGCTTGTGATCCTTCCCGCGACAATAGCGCTCTATCGCAGCGTATTCCCACGACAAGCCGAGGTAACAGATTCCGGGCCGCGTTAAGTTTGGGATTGACGACTGCAGTCCAATCAGCGTTTTTTCCCTTATATGCAGGGTATTGTTCAACGACCGGCCTAACGCCGGCATATCTGGAAAGTCGTCCATGCCGAAGAAGACAAACTCCAATTTCGCGATGCAGACGCTGCTTGCCGCATTGATACTGCTTGTTCCGCTGACCTTCGTGCAGGCCGCCGACGAGGCAGCAAAGCCTGCCGAAAAGGCGCATAAAGAGTATAATGAGCAGGGCCTGCTCGATGCGGCGTACGATTTCTGCGCAACCGTGCAGAACCGACATCAAAATTCCTGCGAATGCGAGCAAAAGCTATTGAAGCAACAGCACCGCTTCGGCGCCGAAGAGCGGGAGATGGCCTTCTACTATTTCACTGATAAGGAACATTACATCCAGGAATTCGAAGCGCGCAGAAAGGCCGACCCGAAGTGGCAGGAAGACTTTGCGCTCCGCATGTCCAACATGCAGGCACTCATCATCGCAGCATGCGGAGCCTGAATCGATAGAATTTGAGGTGCATCGAAACGATGCCGCAATCGTAGTTTTGGATGCAGCGCCGGGCGGGCAATTGCCCGGCGTTTCTTGCAAGTAACCTGTGACGAGGCGCGATGCAGCTGCTCGGTCACCGACGGCGACGCTGGAATTGGCAACGCCTATTGAAGAAGGCACGCGGCAGTATCGTTGCCGTGTTGGCTTCAGTTCCGCTTCTGCTATTCATCTGCTGTGTTTATGTTGCCATGCTGTTTGAGAGGCTCTTCAGCAGAGGCGACCAGCGAATGCGTTCCACGCTCACGGATGACGGTGCGCGAAATTCGGTCGCCCGGCGAGCAGTGGCCAACGAGGGCGCGCAGCGCACCGCAATTCTCGGTCCTGTTGCGCCTAAAGGTCCCGGTCTGATCGCCAAATACACATTACCTGACGCTGAAAGCGGCGAGCAGCGAGCGCTTGCCGAGGCTGCTGATCAGGCCCGCCAGAAATCGGAAAGTGTCATCGCCTCGAACCTTCAACTGTGTCGTAGCCCCGCTGCCATCGCCGTCATCGTAGAGGAGGCAATATATCGCCGGGAATTGCACTGGCGGACGCTGGAAGTTGTCTTCGCACGCTTCATCGACGTAAACGCTTCGTCCGATGCCGTTCGCTCACTGATGCGAATCTGCGCCTATGAGTGGCTCTACGAAATGCAGATTGAGCCGCGCCGCTTTATCCGACTGAAGCCGCAGACAGACCGTGGCAGGCTACTTTGGCATCACGCGGCAACGCGGCTGATATGCTTTGAGTTCAATGACGAAACGAGCCACCAAGAACTTCTACCCACATTCGACGGCCTGATTTCGCAAGACCGCATATTCTTCTATTTCGATCGCGACGACCAACTCGTCGGCTGGGAACGCCCGCGCCGGACGCGACGTCGACACCTCTAAAACGGATTCATGTGGAACACGCGTCTGGCGTGATTAGAGTCGATGCGTCCAGAACTGCAGCGGCTTGTCGGTCTCGTCGCTTTCGCCAATATCTTTCCAGGGATATTGCGCAACCAGACCGTCAGCCGGAGCATAGCCGCGCTTCTTCCAGAAGCCGTCGAGTGGGCGATATGAGGCCGGCTTAAGTGGATGGTCGTCGGGGCGGACGACCCGGCAGAATGTCGAAATCTCGTAGCCCCCGAGTCGGCGCGCATGAGCCTCGCGTTCGTCAAAAAAGCGGTGTCCCGCCCCTTGTCCGCGATAGCCGCCGATGAGGACGGATTCCCCGCAGTAGAACACTTTCGAGACATCGTATCCTGCAGCCTTGAACGGCAATATGAACTCTTCATCCGTTTCCGCCATTGGGGATGCGGTCGACGCGCCGACAACTTTCTTGCCATCCCGGGCAACAACGCACACTGCACCTTGGGCTGCGATAAACTTCGCAAGGTATTCGCGCTCGTATTCTTCCGTGCCGTCATAGAGGTATGGCCAGTCGCGAAACACCGTGATCCTGAGCCGCGCCAGATCAGGCAAAACGTCTTTTAACTCGTCTCCTGTGACAGCTTCGATCGTCAGACTCATGTCCGCGGCTTCTCCTGCTTATTGCCTGCTCCAACCATGATGACTGTTGGCTGCCAGCTGCGGGCTTCTGCTTCCTCCGTTTGCGCGTAGGCACAAATAATGAGTTTGTCACCTACGCATGCCAGTCGGGCAGCCGCACCGTTGAGACCGATGACGCCAGAACCCGCAGTCCCCTCGATGACATAGGTGGCGAAACGGTTGCCGGTATCGATGTTGTAGATCTCGACGCGCTCATTGACGAGAAAGCCTGTCGCTTCGATCAGGTCGCGATCGATTGATATGGAGCCTTCATAGTGAAGATCGCATTCGGTTACCGTTGCCCGGTGCAGTTTGCATTTGAGTAGTGTGACCAGCATTTCGGTCCGGTTTCCCTTAGATCATGCGCCGGCCCTGCAAACAGGCCGCCATTCGTTCAACAGAAGTGGTTCAAGTTGCAACCTGTGCGATCCAGTCGGTGAGATTGTAGTAGGTTGTGACGCGCGCAATTTTTCCATCGCGGATGGCGAAGAAAGCGCCCGCCGGCAACTTGTAGGTTTGCCCATTGGCCTCCGGCAGGCCCTGTTCAGCATTAAGATAGGTCCCGCTGACATTGAATTCGGCAGCGGCCCTGGTGCCGTCCTTGTTGACCATTACCGCTATGTCTTCGAGTTGCTCTTTATAGTGGTGTGCCATTCGCGCCATAAAGGCGTTGAATTTGTCCTTGCCTTGGCGGCGTTCACCTTGATTGACGTCGTGGATGACATCATCAGCAGCAGCGGCCAGCATCGCGGCGTCATCGCCCTTATTGAAGGCCTCATAATAGCTGCGGATCAAGGCGGCGGTGGCCTGGCGGGCCTTGGATTCAGGGCTGTTGTCGCTCATTACGGGATGTCTCCGTCGTGAATTGCAGGGCTGCCGGGGCAGCGGAGCGCCTTGATAGCAAGAGCCGCAGTCGTGTCCAAGCGCCCACTTGCCGCTGCCGCTCATGCTGGGTAATGGAATGACCCATGACAACAAATGACGATGGGAAACCTCCGCAGGTCGTAGTGGCGGCTCTTTATCGCTTTACGAGTTTGCCGGATTTTGATTCGCACCGCGACCCGCTGCAGGCCGCGTGCGACCGGCATGGCGTGATGGGCACCCTGTTACTCGCTGGCGAGGGGATTAATGGCACCATTGCTGGAAGCCGCGCTAGCGTCGATGCCGTGCTTAGGGAAATTCGCGGGCTCCCAGGTTGTGCCGAACTCGATTGGAAAGAATCGTTTGCGTCCAAGATGCCTTTCAAGCGCATGAAGGTTCGCCTGAAGCGCGAAATCGTCTCGATGGGCGTCGAGGGAATTGATCCGGCCAGGAGCGTTGGCACTTATGTCGCCCCGGGCGAATGGAATGCACTGATCTCTGAACCCGGCGTCGTCGTAATCGATACCCGCAATGATTACGAGGTAGCGCTCGGCACATTCGAAGGTGCAGTAAATCCTGAGACGCAATCGTTCCGGCAATTTCCAGGCTGGGTCAGGGAAGCCCTGCCGCAGGGCGAGCAGTCGAAGGTCGCAATGTTTTGCACCGGCGGCATCCGCTGTGAAAAGGCAACTGCTCTTCTGAAGGAAATGGGCTTCGAAGAGGTCTACCACCTCAAGGGCGGCATTCTGAAATATCTCGAAGAAGTGCCAGCAGAGCAAAGCCGGTGGCAGGGCGAGTGCTTTGTGTTCGACGAGCGCGTCTCCGTCGGCCACGGCCTTGAACCCGGCCCCTACCAGCTATGCTCCATTTGCCGTGGAGCCTTCCTTTCAGGAGAAGCTTCAGGAGGCTTTGCGAGCCGCCCCTGTCCCGACTGTGAAGCTGACGCCGCCGCTGAAAAGAAAGCTGCCGCCGCCCAGCGTCATCGCCAGATTGAACTCGCCAGAAAACGCGGCGAAAACCACTTCGGCTGCAATCCAGACCGTGGACGGAAAGAGCAAAAGACGGGATAGCCCTTTCCCTGAAGCT
>JAJFHK010000243.1 GCA_021775655.1 Filomicrobium sp.
CCTCTCAATGCAATGCGGTAGGACGTTCTTACATGACAACAGCTGTGGAGGTAGCCCACATCGTCACCAGCTTGATGAGTTTCGTCGGCGCGGTTGGATTGGCGACGTTCGTTATCACACGCCCAAATTTTGGAGTTAGACTCCGACTTTCGATTTTTATGCTTGTTGTTGGCTTGGCCACAATCGGTGCCTTTAATCTTGCCTTGGTTCTGAAGGCTGAGGGAACAATTCTCGCCGCGACAAGTGTTCTAGCTGTGATCGGCGCATCCCTTGCAACGATTGCAACCGCAATTCTGGCGCAGATTGCGTTTGAATCACCTCTCGTATCCGCGTTGCATCATCGGGTTACGGCGCATCGTCGTACACTTGAGCGGTCGCGCCGTTCGAGGGCAGAACTTGATCGCCGGGTGCAAGAAAGAACACGTGAAGTCCACGAACATGAAAAGCGCCTGCGCATCGCTCTGCGTGACAGTCAAATCAGCGTGTTTATGCAGGACGCCAATTTGCACTATGTGTGGATGCGTAATGCGCACGAGGGGTTCTGCGCACCAGAATTCATCGGCAAAGCGGATCTAGATGTGCTCCCGCCGGCCGCTGCTCGTGTCGCGACCGATGCCAAAATGAAGGTCATCGAAACCGGTGAGGATGTGACGACAGAGATTGTTGTCGAACCAGCCGATGGGAAAGGAAGCCCGAGGTATTTCGACTTGACGTCGGAGCCCTACTACGATGAATCCGGGGTATTTCACGGTGTGCTGAGCGTGAGCGTGGAAACCACCGAAAAGCGCATGCGCGAGGAACGGCTCAAGGAAGCACTTCTGGAGGTCTCTCACCGTACCAAGAACCAACTGGCGGTCTTGATGAGCATTGCGCGGCGGCTCGGAGCAACAGAACCTGATATCGATGCATTCCTTTCTGCGTTCGAAGCGCGAATGCGAGCACTTTCGATTTGCCAGGATGTGCTTGTCGAGCGCGATTGGGCCGCACCGCCGTTACGACGATTGTTGTGGGCGCAGCTTGAACCTTACGTGTCGCGGATCCGACGGAGTGATCCGGCCCTCGTTATCGAGGGTCCCGATGTAAAGATTTCGCCACCAGCTGTTCAGAACCTTGGCTTGGTTTTGAGCGAACTTGCGCTCAATGCCTATGAGAACGGGGTCATCGATTCCGATTCCGGACAACTCAAAATTTCATGGGATTTGCTCGACCCGTCCAACGATTCCACAACCAACGGCCCTTATCTGGAAATTCGATGGAATGAAGTAGGAGGAGCGATGCCGTTGAATGGAAATCTAGAACTAGGATTTGGACTGTCGATGGCTGACAAACTCGCTCGCTCAGCTTTGGGCGGTGGCCTCGAGTTCGGTTGGACAAAGTTCGGAATGAGCGCCCGTTTGCAGATTGGAAAGTCGGTTCTGTCGAACTGACAATGGTGGCCGTTTCGCTTTGCTAGATCACACAAGATTCGACTTATTGTGGGTGGTGAGTGCGTGATTTACTATGAAGCGATGGTCGCAAACGAAACCAGCAGGCGATATCGGCACCTGCTGGGGTACCTGATTCATAGCCGTGCTAGTTTTTCTCGATGCTAACGGCTGGAACATCTACTTTAAGCGTTACGTCGTTTTTTGTTTCCTGATAGTAAAGAAACCCCAAAACGGCGACTGCGGCCACGAGGAATAGAACGACTGCAGTGTTCATTTGTGCCATGATTGACCTCCAATGGCTAATCTTCATTTCGCCCAACCAAGACAACGCTCCAACCGTAATTGGTGTACGGGTTCAGCGGTATGAGAAGTCTTCCGTCGATGGTCGATCAACGCAGTGCTTACATACTTGTTCCTCCTGCTTCAAAGTGACGTCAAAGTTCAAGCTGGCCTCAATCATCGGGAACAATCCCGTCACCACGTTCGTTGTCCCGCCAAGGCTCTTGGCCTGCTCCGCGATGGAGTAGGCGTGAATCCTCGGAGGACATTCGACATGAATTTTCATGATATTTTCGATCGAACTAACCTTGTCTTGTGCGGCATAGTAGTGAGCGGAAGCGTGCTGATCGGCATTCTTCTTTCCGGCCCTGTGCTCGCAGCCGACGAAGCCAAGACGGCAACGGAAAAGTCTGCTGAACATGTTGAAACCGCAAAACCAACCAGTGACGGAACGGTTCATCCTGAAGGTGTCGAAGCGAAGCCTCGCGAGCAGTGGTTTGCGCCATGCCCTCCTGACAAGAAAATAACGAAATCGGGCGACTGCATTGGCATGGATGAAGCAGGTGCGGGCGAAAATGCCCAGAAATAGGCTAGCGCACTCCTGCACCACTGAAGAATTCAATTGGCCGGCTACGCGAACCTTCCACTATCGCGCGGTTTTTTCGAAGCGACCCGGCTTCTTGCGGGGACCGATTGCGGCTACTGCGCCCAATCGAGCCAGAGCGAACCGGGGCTGACAGCCCTTTTTCTGTGGGCGGTGGTTAGCGTCATGGCCCAACTATGTCTTAGTTTATTGCGGCCCGCCCGGTTCGTGCCGTCGAGTACCCGAAAGCGTGTCGACCAACCACGGTAAGCGATTGACCAGCCGCCTGCGCGCCATCATCCCTGATGGACAGTTATCTAAACGACGACTTTCGGAAGGCGCTGTCATCGAGACGCGCTTTGCGCGCCGCCAACATCTCGCCTTCGTCGAGAGTGGCTGGGCGATGAAGGCTGCTTATACTGATGATGGACGACGGCAGGTTCTCAAGTTCTTGATGGCTGGGGACTGCGCGCGTTGCGACGTGCTTTGCGAACATATGGTTGAAAGCTCGAGTCTCGAATGCATCACGGCGTGCACTGTTTCTTTTATCGATATTGAACAGGTCCACCAGCATATTGTGGCCGAGGCTAATGGGCTGAGAGCGCTCATTGACGAGTTTGGTGAATTGGGTTCCGATGCAGAGTGTTACATCGTTATTCTTGGAGCCTACTCGGCTGAGGAGCGCATCGCGTGGATGGTTCTGCACCTGCTTAAACGCGGGGAGAATGCCGGGTTGGGCGATGGTAAGCGCATGCAATTGCCTCTCAATCAAAACCTGCTTGCAAGTTCGGTTGGCTTGTCACTGGTGCATACCAACAAGACACTGGCTCGACTGAGACGTGAAGAGTTGATCTCATGGTCGGACGGAGTTCTCGAAGTCCGAGACCTAGATCGGCTGGTGAACCTTGCACAGTTTCGATAGCCGGATCACGCGTTCCACGGCGTACAACTGGCTGCTAATGCCTGACTGACCTTAGATGGAATCGTTCTCGTTCTGCCGCGGCGAATTTGGTTTGAGATCGAGCCGACCGGCGGGGCCGGACGAAACCCACTTGTGGACGAAACTGATTTTTTTGCGGATAGAAGGCGTCAAAACGAACGGGTAGATATCGCTGAGGCCCATCGACCGGTTCAACTGATTGAGGCCGATCGTCAACTCGGTTGCGAATGACAGTAGATGTTCAGAATCCACCGCCTGGTATGGAAGAAAGTTTTTATCTGCAACATCAATTGACGAGAATCCAACGGCGATGAAAGTATCCGCAATGTCCGTCAGATGCAGCAGGTGTGCAAAGGTTTCGGCCCAATCTTCATGCGGGTGGCTGGATGCATAACCGCTAACGAAGGACTGCTGCCAATCGTCGATAGGGCCGTTCTCGTAGTAGCTCGAAATTGCTGCACCATAGTCGTCCCGTTCGTCACCCATTATCGCCCGAAATTGTCTAATGAATCCTGGCTGGTTGTAGAGCCGGTGAAAGAGAATGTAATGCGCTATCTCGTGCCTAAAGTGCCCGATCATCGTCCGGTAGGGTTCGTTAAATTGCTCACGGCGCGCGATGCGAACGACCGGGTCGGCTTCCATAATGTTGATGGTCACTAAGCCGTTCTTGTGGCCCATTGCAACATTCTCGGCACCGGTCCCCGTCTGCTCAGCGAGAAAATGAAACTCTGGTCTTGGTCCCGCGTCATCTGCTCCAAACCATCCCCACGCAGCCAAGTTTGCCAACATCCATCGCTTTGCAGATTCCGATTGCGCCCACAGCGCGTCATTGCCAGGCGAGCCCATATCCGGGACCAAAGTCGTTAGACGGCACGCTTCGCAATGACCGGCCTCATCACCGCCGGTCTGCCAGTTGCAGCTGATTGCGTCGCGGTTCGCGCAGGGCGTTGCGTTCCCAACCAGGTCTGCCCTCACGGGATCGTAAGAGACTACTGTCCGGCAGGATTTGCAGACAAGACTGTCGAAGAATAATGTTGCGCTGCACTGCGGGCATTCAAACGATTGCATCGCGTGTATCTCCCGCACATAAGCGATTCTGATTTAGATCTTGCAACGTAAGGCGCTCCATAAGGTTCCAAACCAAAATCTTCAGTTTCCACTGCGATTGGGGGACCGTCTTTCAAGCCGGTGATCAGGCGTACGCTGTTTTCTGTGATAGAGGGACCGATTTATCCGAGCAGGACTTAATAAATGACAGAGCCAGCTCGGAGTCACACCGATATGGTATGTTCGTTGGGATACCCTTGACCTTCGGGTAATTCGATGGCGTTCTCGGTTGCGACGGTATTGAGCGGGAGTAACAACACAGTGATGAAAGCCGAAAGCCATTCGCTCGAGTTGCGACGGTTTCTCCGTCATGTGCTTGTTGTTGAGGATAGCATCATCATCGCCATGGACGCAGAGGAGCAGCTGGTCGATTTAGGTGCCGAGCGCGTGACGCTGGCGGCGAGTGTGGGTGAAGCACTTGAAGAAATCGGCAGATTAACGCCGACACTGGCCTTGCTTGATGTCAAGTTGCAAGACGAAACGTGTTTCCCGATTGCCGACAAGCTGAAGGAACTACACGTTCCTTATATTTTCGCGACTGGGTACACCTATCCGGCAAGCTTTCCAGATCTCCACAAGCAAGCGCCGTGCATGACAAAGCCGTACAGCGGCGAAGCGTTAGGACGAACCATTGGCGACCTGGTACGCGAAGATAAGTCTGCGATCCAATCCTTGCAGCGTACTGGCTGATTTCCACCCCACGATATGAGTGACGCAGCGGAAGTCCGAAGCTGTTCTTGACTACTACCCTCGGTCAGCTTGTCGCTCTAGTCGACGTAGATGAGTACGTTGCGCCTGGAACCGCATCCGTGGACGCTTCGCACCCTACTGAAGAATGCAAACTTCGTTGCAT
>JAJFHK010000244.1 GCA_021775655.1 Filomicrobium sp.
TTTGCCGCCCGCCTAGTGCGCGGTCAGTCGCGCGACATGTGAACAATCCAAATGCGCAGATAGGCAACCAGAGAAGCAACCGTCAACGCCGCCGCAACCCAGACAACAACCACCTGGACAGCTTCCAGACCCAGAGAAAACGCAGAATTAGCCAGCACCAAAGCCGCCAACGAGATTTGCGCAACCGTCGTTGCCTTGGAAATTTGCAGCGGGGAGATCGCCACCGGCCTGCCCATCATCGACGCCAGCATGATCCCCATTAGGATCAAGATATCGCGAGCAACAACGGTAATCACCAGCCATGAGGGCACGTCTCCCCGCATACCCAGTGCAATAAATATCGAAACGATGAGCAGCTTGTCGGCCAACGGATCCAGATGAGCCCCAAGCTCGGTCCGCATGTCAAAGCGGCGCGCAAGATAGCCATCGAGAGCATCCGAAATGCCGGCAGTCACGAATAACGCAAACGCTGCTACATCGTGCCTGGAAATAACCAGCCAGAACACCACGGGAACCGAGAGCGTCCGCGCAACTGTAATGATGTTAGGTATATTCAAAGTTCGATCCGCACGTAGCAACCCGCGTTGAAATTCTGTCAACGCGGACAATGGGCTACGCTGCGAGTGTACGCAACGACTAACAACGCTGGGGGCCTTGCTAGTACCTCTGCCGCACAACCCAATAGCCACCCGAGTCAGTCATCTGATAGCCCTGCCGCGCAAGGACATCAGCAAGGCCCGGTCCACCACCTGGATAGGTCATCGACACGTCCGCACTCCGCGCCGAAACTGCATTGACACGAAAATCCCTGACCCCGCTGACACTGGAGAGTTCATTTTCCATCCGGTACCAATCGCGAGCTCCACTAAAGACAACCTCAAGCCTCACGCCGCTTTCAGGCTGGGTGAGCGCGGCAAGTCCGCCGGACTGGCGCGCCTGGGCGGCCTTCCAGCGCCCCTCCAGAACACCCAAGGTCACGACTGCGGCAAGTTCCATCGCGTAAGCAGAATCACCATCATAGATCCGATAAGCCCGCGACCAATTAATCGGCCCGATCGCATCACGCCCGATAACCGAAACCTTCAAGCGCTTTGCTGTGCTATCGACTTCCGCGCTTGCAATCATCACGCGCGATGCACCGTACTCGGCCGTGAGAATGCGCATCCCGCGTGCATCGTCACCCTCGGCCAGACCAGTAAGTACGTCCTGATGAATCGACGGCCGCAAACCTGCGACGTTGAGCGGTGCCAGGGAATTTGCGACGTCGAGCGAATTCCAAATCTTACCCCATGAACCGGCCTTTGGCTGGATAGTCCCACCTGTCGCTACAACAACAGGCACGAGCGTTGCCTGCGGCGCTTGACGATCGATGAACGGAACACCTCGCTGGCGCAACAGATCCCGAACGCCATCGGCCGAAAACCTAAAGTCTAGCGAAGCAAAGTATTCAGTCGCAGAATTCTGTTCCCGACGAACCGAAATTCCCTCAACGAATTGGGCTGCCTCGACATCCCCCATCTGACGCAAGCGGCCATAAGCGCTAACAGGTACAATCCGCTTTAACAGCGAACGCAGCGCAGCTGACTGTCCATCAGCAATTGCCTCCTTCTTGGCGGCAACAGCATTCGCCGCCTGTGCTTCAATCGGAAAATTTGCGATTCTGAAGGCTTTCTGGTCAGCGCCCGCGGCCTGAATCGTCTGCATTCCACCTGCCGCCGTAATGCTGACCACCACAAGCGCTGCAACAATTGCCGCAGCGGGATAGCGAATGTGTCGTGCCATCATTGCGCTGGATCTCCCCCGTTTCGCCGTCGCCGCTGCCTTGACCAGCCTCAGGAT
Organism: Filomicrobium sp.; assembly: GCA_021775655.1. Lineage (GTDB taxonomy): Bacteria > Pseudomonadota > Alphaproteobacteria > Rhizobiales > Hyphomicrobiaceae > Filomicrobium. The sequence continues at coordinate 1,840 of JAJFHK010000244.1, forward strand.
TTCGGGCAGTCCGGCAGGCGGGGTTTGCTATAACAGATCGGACTCCACTTCAACACCGGGTTGCCGAGCGTTGAGTAATCGACAAACTCCTCCAACACTTGCTTGCCGAGCGTTGAACAATGAGAAAACCACTTTCGATGTCACCGAGCGCCCAATGAGCGACGATTCAGACCGCCCCGTTACCTACCGCGAGGCCGGCGTCGATATCGATGCTGGGAACGAACTCGTCTCAGCACTTAAACCTCTCACAAGCGCAACCGGACGGCCCGGTTCTGACGCAGCCATCGGCGGTTTCGGCGGCTTATTCGACCTGAAGGAAGCCGGCTTCCGCGATCCAATTCTTGTTGCCGCTACTGACGGCGTCGGCACCAAGCTTAAGATTGCCATCGAAACCGGCAACCACGCCACTATCGGCACCGACCTTGTCGCCATGTGCGTTAACGACCTTATTGTCCAAGGCGCCGAACCGCTCTTTTTCCTCGACTACATGGCAACCGGTCACCTCGAAGTCGAAACGGCGCGCACCGTCATCGCGGGCATTGCCCATGCATGCCGCGAATCAGGATGCGCGCTGATCGGCGGCGAAACGGCGGAGATGCCCGGCATGTACCAGGGGACCGACTACGACCTCGCTGGATTCGCCGTCGGCGCTGTCGAACGGGACTGCTTGCTGCCGCTGCCGACACTCTCCGCAGGCGACATTATTATCGGACTTCCCTCGTCGGGAATACATTCCAATGGCTACTCATTGGTGCGCAAACTCGTCGAGAATAGCGGTCTCGCTTGGGATGCGCCCTCACCGTGGCATGACGGGGCAACCGTCGCGGGGTCACTGCTCGCTCCAACACGCCTGTACGTTAGACCGCTCCTCACCGCGCTGCGCGCAACTGGACCTTCACGAGGTGCAATTAAGGCTCTCGCGCATATTACTGGCGGCGGACTAACCGAAAACATCCCTCGGGTGCTTCCTGACAATATGACAGCCGCAATTGATCTCTCCGCATGGTCACCGCCGCTCGTGTTCCACTGGCTCGCCGAAACCGGGAGACTGCCGGAAGTCGAAATGCTGCGAACCTTCAACTGCGGTATCGGCATGGTGATCATCGCGTCGGCCGATCGCTACCGTGACGTTCTGGGCTCGCTGGCAAAGTCCGAAGTGACATCACACATCATCGGTGAAATTGTACCCCGAACAATCGGCGGCGAGAGCATCTCATACTCTGGCGCTCTGGTGTCTCCGGCATGACACCAGCGCTACACCCATGACAAACACCGCTCACAACCAGGCAAGAAAGCGCGTTGCGGTTCTCATCTCTGGACGCGGCTCGAATATGATGTCTCTGGTCGAGGCCAGCCGCGCGCACGACTATCCAGCCGACATCGTGAGTGTGATCTCAAATCGCCCGGATGCTCCTGGCCTCGATTGGGCTGGCTCACAGGGAATGAATACCGTCGCACTGGATCACAAGGCGTACACCACCCGTGCAGCCTTCGATGATGCCCTGCACGCCGCAATTGAAGATTCGGATGCCGAAATAGTCGCCTGCGCCGGATTCATGCGCCTGATGACACCAGAATTGGTGGCGAAGTGGCACAATCGCATGCTCAATATCCATCCAGCCCTTCTGCCAAGCTTCAAGGGCCTGGACACCCATGCCCGCGCACTTGCTGCCGGAGTCAGAATTGCAGGTTGTACAGTCCACATAGTTCGCCCGGAGATGGATACTGGTCCAATACTTGGCCAGGCCGCCGTACCTGTGATTGACGGCGATACGCCTGACACCCTTGCCCAACGGATTCTTGCCGCCGAGCACCGCCTTTACCCACGAATACTGTCGCTATTTGCCGCGGATGCATATGACATCCATCAGGACCTCGCCCACCTCAGGGCCGCTTCCTTAAAAACAACAATGCTTTTCTCTCCAGAGACTTAACCCAGAACTGAATTTCTTTTGCCTAGTACTTGTTTTGTCGTGCCAAATTGTAGCGGGAGACCTTCGGTCGATGGACACCAGCAAGAGCGAGTGTTAGTTGCGTCCATCTTTCAGGAGGTTGTGTTCCAATAGTCACATCCAACGGGCGGTAAAAGCCTCATTATCGCGAGTTACGGCGAAGTTGAGTCGCTCCTGCGAAACCTTCCCGCCCAAAGACCGAGGCGAAGTGAACACAAACTCGACCGAGCGCTGCAATTCCGCAATGGGCACACCCACGGATGGCAGCAGCGGGTTGCCTTCCAAGCCTGGCAACCGCGACCTAAGGAGCCGGCATTACGCTCCGGAGATCATTGAGCAATGACTGTAGCTGAAACCGACAACCGAACGATGAGCAGCCAATCAACTCAGTTTGGCGAAGAGAGCATCTGGTTCAAGTTATCGCCCCTGTTGAAGGATCCATCGAATCCGATGCGAATCCTGATGCAGATGACCGAGCGCTATGGCCCGGTGATCCCGGTTTCCATGGCCAGTCAGCGCGTCGTCCTCATCAGCGAACCTGAATATTTCAAGCATGTCCTAGTGAAGAACGCTGACAACTACATCAAGTATTTCGACGGTCTGAAGCCGATATTCGGCAAGTCGATGATCACGCACGACGGAGCACTTTGGCAAAAGATCCGTATGCCCCAGCAGCCTGCGTTTCACCCCGACGTGTTTGCCGAATACATTCCCTATTTCAACGAAGCCATCAAATCGAAGATGGCCAAATGGGAAGAACTCGCCAAATCGGGCGAGTCGGTCGAGATGGTCGAACAGACCTGGACACTTGCCGCCGACATGATCTGCAAGGCGCTGTTCGACCGCGACATGCCGTTCAATCCGCACGTCGTCTTCAAGTACGTCAAGACCTATACCGACGTGATGAACCACAAGTCGATCCGCGAGAAAAAACTTGCTGGTTTCGACATGAGCGATGGCGAAGCCGCAAATACAAAAGCGGTGGAAGCGTGGTGGGCTGTGCCCCCTGCGGTCATCGCCTCCGATCCTCGTGAAGAACGCGAGAAGACGCTCTTGAAAATGATTCAGGCAGCAGTCGATGATCCTGAAGTTCCCGAATTCGATGAGCAGCAGGCCATCGACGAACTCAAGCAATATCTTTGGGCCGGCACCGAAACGACAGCGCTGACACTCGCCTGGGCGCTGTATCTGGTGTCT
>JAJFHK010000245.1 GCA_021775655.1 Filomicrobium sp.
CCCGCGATCGACACCATCTCGTCGCCGTTGCTGGGTTCAAGCCCTGTCGTTTCGGTATCGAAGACCACATACGTGAGATCGCGAAGGCGCTGCCGGGCAAGATCGCCTTCTTCCTCGCGACGCTCCAAGAGATCGAAGTCATAAAACTCGACGCGGACCGGCGGTGCGCCTGACGATTGCGCGGCATGCGCGGAAAGCGGAGCAGGGACGGTCATCCGTAGGCTTGCGCGTCCGTCTTGAAGCGCTTCAGACCAAGCATCCGAGCGGTGTTTGTCGAGGACATCTCTCCCGGTCATGACACCGGCACCGTTTTCAAGCTGTGCGTCGAGCCAGGAAGCAAGCACGTCACCAGGCACCGGCTCGCCTCGCCAAATAATATCGAGAGTGCCTCGGTGTTCCCCACAACTTGCCGCGAGCGCAAAAGTTTGTGTGCCGGTTGTCTCAAGAAGCGACCTGATTAATCTGTCCATCAATTCGATGATCAAATTGCTGTCGCAGTGAAGCCAACAAGCTTCGCCGCTGACATCGCAGTGCACAACCGGGTGCTCGCGATAACGCCGGCTGATACAGCTCAACAGGTTGGCGGAATTGACATCGCTCATCGGCCAAAGCGTCGTATCTTCGGAATTATAATCGCTCGCCAGTTTATCGAGCAGCTCCGAGAGCGAGTGGCAATGACTTGCAATTCCCGAAACGGCGACATGCTGGGCTTCACGATGGATTCCGGCTGCGCTAATCAGCTGTTCGCATTCCTTGCGCAGTTCTTTCACCGGCTGGCGCAGATCTGAGATTGCATTCTTGAGGAGACTGTCGCGCGATGCCAGCGCGGCCATCTGCCGGGTGGCATCGGAGAATGTCAAAACGTAACTTTCCGGCGCGGCCTGAGTGTCGTCGAGAATCAGGCTCATTTTGCCTTGCAGAACGTGACGCCCGTCGGGCGTCGCAAACACCATCGGTGTCATCAAGTGGTCGGGATGGGATTTGTAGCGCCCCGATGTCACCCTATTGGTCAGGCGTTCTAGAGTATTAAGAAACGGCGGCCGGTTGACGACGGTAAAAATCGATCTTCCGAGACCGAGATTGCCTCCATAGTGAAGTGCCTGCAGTGCACGCCGGTTATAAAGCAGCACCTGATGATCGAGATTGCAGACGATCACCCCTTCGTTGAGGTCGCGTAGCACCGTCTCCAGCCGGCTGCGCTGTCTTTCAAGCGCTGCCGTCGCGTCGGCAACCTTGCTATCGGCTTCGGACCTCAGCTGCCGCACGGCTTCACTGGCTTCACGCACAATAGGACCGAGCAAGCCCAGATACTGAGCAGCCCCATCTGCGATTTCATGATCCGGATTGGCGTGCATCATTGTCTGTAGATCACGCGACAGTGCAACTATCGGACGAGCCACGTTTGTGTCGAACATGTGCCCAACCCAGGCTATGAGCCCGATGAGCGCAATGCATGCCGCTCCGCCAAGCAGCACCAGCGGTGGAATCGGGTTGCCATCCATGCGCAAGACGGCAAGCCATATAGCGACACCCATCACAAGAGGAATCGCCACGGCTATCAAAGCGAAGAAGGCGGCGATCCGCGCGCGAAGACTGAACCGCTCAATCATCGAGGTTCATCCCCCAATCCGAGGGCAAGCAGCTTCTCCCGACCGGACCTGCCGTTGCGCAGAGCCTCATAACCAAGGGCTTTCGGTCCCCCATCGAACGGTCCTCCCAACAGGATATTTTGTTGCATTCCTACATCAGAGACGGGATCGAAACATCCACTATGCCCGTCAGTCTTTGATATGCCACCATCTGTCCAATTTCGGCGCGGGGGTGTTCTGCTCCAGTGGATCTTCGGATTCTTATTGTGGCATCAGGATTTTGTTTGGAAATACTGCAGCGCACACAAACCCACACACAACTAATGGCGCGTTGCATCTTTCGTAGAACATGGAATTGTTGCGCCAGCCCCACGCAGTCAAAAGGGGTGGTTCGCCTCGCCAATAGGGGCGACGTCAGCAACCGCCTGCCTCAATCAAGAGGCAGCAGAGGGGAGAACTCCAAGGCTATGGACAACGAATCCGGCAATGCGTACTGGGCGGCTAATATCCGCCTCGTCACCGTGCTGCTCGCCATCTGGGCATTCGTCTCATTTGGTATGGGCATCCTGCTTCGCCCTATGCTCATGGACATCAAGGTCGGCGGCGTCGACCTCGGTTTCTGGATGGCACAGAACGGCTCTATCTACGTCTTCCTCATCCTGATCTTTGTCTACGCAGTGATGATGAACGGCATCGATCGCCAGTATAACGTCGACGAAGAATAAGTTCTGGAGGGAACGATCCAATGGATCTGAAAACAATGACTTATATCGTTGTTGGAGCAACGTTCTTGCTCTACATCGGTATTGCCATCTGGGCACGCGCTAGTTCAACCAGCGACTTCTACGCAGCCGGCCGCGGCGTCAATCCGATCGCCAACGGCATGGCAACTGCAGCTGACTGGATGTCGGCAGCTTCGTTTATCTCCATGGCGGGCCTGATTGCCTTCCAAGGCTATCAGGGCGCCAAGTTCCTTATGGGCTGGACCGGCGGCTACGTGCTGCTCGCACTCCTGCTCGCGCCATACCTGCGTAAATTCGGCAAGTATACGGTTCCCGAGTTCATCGGCGACCGGTTCTACTCGCAGATGGCACGCCTTGTGGCGATCCTCTGCCTCATCACCATCTCCATCACCTACGTGATCGGTCAGATGAAGGGCGTCGGCGTTGCCTTCTCGCGCTTCCTCGACCTTCCCTACGAGTGGGGCCTTTATGTGGGTATGTCGATCGTCTTCATCTACGCCGTTCTCGGCGGCATGAAAGGTATCACTTATACTCAGATCGCCCAGTACTGCGTGCTGATCACCGCCTACACAATCCCAGCGGTGTTCATCTCGATGAACCTTACTGGCAACCCGATTCCTCAGCTCGGCCTCATCGGTAACGATGTCGGATCAGGTACGCCGCTGATAGCAAAGCTCAACCAAACGATTCAGGATATTGGCTTCGGTGCTTACGATGGTGACCCGCCAAGCTATCTGGACATGCTTCTGTATACGATCACTTTGATGATTGGTACGGCAGGTCTGCCACACGTGATTATCCGCTTCTTCACCGTTCCAAAGGTGTCAGACGCGCGTTGGTCTGCCGGTTGGGCACTCGTGTTCATCGCGTTGCTCTACACGGTTGCTCCCGCTGTGGGTGCCATGGCCCGCTACAACGTGACCACCACCATCTGGCCGAATGGCGTCCAGGGTGAAGCCATCGCAGTGGATCAACTCCCGCAGTGGTTCCAAAACTGGGAAACCACCGGCCTCCTCAAGTATGAGGATAAGAACGGCGACGGTAAGATCCAATTCTACAATGATAAGTCAGAAGCCATGAAGACCTTGGCAACTGAAAGGGGCTGGCAGGGCAACGAGCTGACCAAGTTCGACCGCGACATCATGGTTCTCGCGAACCCGGAGATCGCAGGACTACCGAACTGGGTGATCGCGCTGGTCGCGGCCGGCGGTCTGGCAGCCGCGTTGTCAACTGCTGCCGGTTTGTTGTTGGCGATATCCTCGTCAATCTCGCACGACCTCCTAAAGAGCATGTTGATGCCGAACATCACCGAGCAAGGCGAACTGACGGCGGCTCGAGTCTCGATGGCAGGTGCCATCGCGGTCGCCGGATACTTTGGCCTTAACCCACCGGGCTTCGCAGCCCAGGTTGTGGCCCTGGCGTTCGGGCTTGCGGCATCCTCGATCTTCCCCGCGTTGATGATGGGAATCTTCTCCAAACGCATCAACTCGCATGGGGCGATTCTGGGCATGGTGGCAGGTATCGGCGTCACGCTGGCCTACATCTTCGCTTATAAGGGAATGTTCTTCATCCCCGGTACGGCGATCTTCCCGGCTTCGACGCCAGAGTACTGGATCATGGGCGTTTCGCCTGAGGCCTTCGGCTGCATTGGTGCACTCGTCAACTTCATCGTGGCCTATGTGGTCTCGAGCGTGACGGCAGCTCCACCGAAGGAAATCCAGGACCTCGTTGAATCGATCCGCGTTCCTCGCGGAGCCGGTGTTGCGACCAGCCACTAAATCACTATCAGGCGGCCTCGGCCGCCTGATGGTCTGACATCAACTTTCATAAGCGGGTTCCAGCGGAAGTTGGGGCCCGCTTTTCTTCGGACGGGCTATACCATTTAGCCACTGACAAAAGTCAGCTAGTTTTGTCCTCGATCAAGTGCCTGCAGACCGAGGCGCGGCAGGATTGTGCGAGCGTAGATTGATCAAGGAGGCCAACCCTTGGAAGAGAAAAAGCAAGGAGCGCAAGGCGACGATGCGGCAGCAGGTCTCCCCAGCCGCGACACAGCAATTGAACTAATGACGGCCTCTGCGCGCGATCTTATGACGGTCGGCGCAGTAACAATCCCGCCCGCTACAACGGTCATCGAAGCTGCTCGCCTGATGCGTCGGCACGATATCTCTTGCTTGCCCGTTGTCGAGAATGAAAAAATCGTCGGGATGTTCACCGACAGTGACCTGCGTAACCGCGTCGTCGCCGAGGCCGTGGAACTTAGCCGGCCGATCGCAGATGTCATGTCGACCGGGATTGAGACACTCGACTGTGACGCGCTTGCATTCGATGCGCTAGTAATCATGATGCAGCACGACATCTCGCATCTGCCGATTACACACGATGGCAAGATCGCCGGCATACTGACGCGGACGAATATCGTGCGCGCTCAGTCTCGGTCGGCTGTTTATATGATCAGCGAGATTCACCGGCACGATAACATTGACGAAATGGCCAAGGTGGTCGGTCAAATCCCGCAACTGCTTGTCAGTCTCGTCGAAAGCGGAGCTTCAGCCCACAAGACAGGCCGCATCATTACCTCGATTGCCGACGCCTTGACCCACCGTCTGATTGGCCTTGCCGAATCCCGTCTGGGGCCTGCGCCGGTTCCCTACGTTTGGGCTGCCTGCGGCTCGCAAGGGCGACAAGAACAGACCGGAGTTTCCGACCAGGACAATTGCCTCATCCTTGCTGATGCTTATGATGAATCGGTCCATGGCGCCTACTTCACCGAGTTTGCAAAATTCGTCAGCGACGGCCTCGATGCGTGCGGCTATTTCTATTGCCCTGGCGACATGATGGCGACCAACCCTGAGTGGCGTCAGCCGATAAGCCGGTGGGACAGGTACTTCCGTGAATGGATCGATCATCCAGGACCCAAGGCACAGATGCTCGCCAGCGTGATGTTCGACTTGCGCCCGATACATGGAAAATTCCAGCTCTTTGATGAACTACAGGCGCCGATGCTCGAACGGGCAAGAAAAAACTCGATCTTTATCGCCCACCTGCTGAGCAATGCCCTGACCCATCGACCCCCTTTGGGATTCCTTGGAACGTTGTCTCTCGAAGGCGGTGACCATCGCGGCACGATCGACTTGAAAAAGAATGGCGTCGTTCCGATCGTCGACATCGCGCGCGTATACGCCCTTGAAGCTTCAATCACGGAAGTGAATACCCACCGCCGCCTTGAAGAGGGCCGCCAGGCCAGCGTTATGAGCGAGGCCGGAGCAGCAGATCTTTTGGCTGCATTCGAATTCATCGCCATTACCCGCTTGCGCCATCAAGCCCATCAGATTCGGGCTGGCGGCAAGCCCGACAACTTCATGTCCCCAAACGAAATTTCGCATCTGGAGCGTGATCAGCTAAAGAAGGCATTCCAGGTCGTCAAAACCATCCAATCCGCGCTGTCGAACGCCCACCAGATCGGGGCCCGCTAAGCCGCGCGACCTCGTCAAAAAAGGACGGCGCACACGTGATCTACTTATTGCTAGCAACTCTTGCCCTTGGCGGCTGCGCAGCCGGGGTCGTATGGATGGTCGCAAAACCCTTCGGTTGGAAGCCTCCCGGCGTACTCTACTTGATAGCCGCCGCCGCCGGTATGCTGGGCTATTCAGTCTACGACGAGTACACATGGTTTGACCGCGCCACGACTGCCCTCCCCAACAGGCTCCAAGTCGTGCGTTCCTATGCCACCAGCATGCCTTATCAGCCCTGGACCTATGCTGCCCCCCGCATCTACCGATTTGACGCGGTCGACCTCGGCTCATTGCGCGCTAATCCCAAGGCTCCTGACCTCGCGCTTATCAGGCTCCTGCGGGTCACCAGAAACACATCTAGCAACAACGTTTCAGCGATCCTGGATTGCCCCAACGCGCGCTACACCGAAATTGATACTTCGACGCAGTTTACCGAAAGCGGTATCCCCAAAAATCCTGACTGGCAAAGCCTCACTGACCATCGGGCGTTGAAAGCGGCGATCTGCAAGTAGGGCCGCGCGCTGGCTATGGCTGGTTCCGCGTGCGCAGCTATTGTCGCATTTGCATCGGTTGGCGCCGCTACAGTGCACGCCCAAAAAAATGCACCAGCGAACGGTAGAGGTTCGCCGGTGCATTTGATGTTTCGTTCGTTTTAGCGCCAAGAGTTCGAGAGCAACTCAGTACGACGTGAATTTCTTCCAGGTCACTGTCACTTTGGTGCCGACTCCGACGCGAGAATAAAGATGCGCGACGTCCTCGTTATACATCCGGATACAACCCTTCGACACAGCCGATCCGATAGTCCACGGCGCGTCAGTACCGTGGATGCGGTACAGGCTCGATCCAAGATACAGCGCGCGCTTGCCGAGCGGATTAAGAGGATGGCCGCCTGGAACGTGTGCGGGCAACTTCGGATTTTCGCGACGCATCGAAGCTGTTGGTGTCCAGCCCGGATTGACCTTCTTCTGAGAAACTCGGGTCACACCCGACCAACGGCTTTGTTTGCGTGGTACTGCGATTGGGTAACTCGTCGCCTCACCACGGGCATAGATGTGATAGAGCTTCCGGTCGCCGAAGCTGACGATGATCTGGCCAGGCGTATACTTCGGAGAGAACGCCACGCTCGATTGCGATCCGCCCGACCATAAGAAGTCAAACAGATCTTGCGCCGAAGCGCTGGCGCTTCCAAGGCTTGTAAGAGTGGTCGACAGAGCAGCGACGACGACCGCGCTGCGCAGAGATTGTAGGAACGACATGGCAAATATCCTGTTCTCGTGCTTGTGCTCTTAGCTCGGTTCGAGACCCCAGCGGCAGCAGTTGCCGGCAAACGCTATCGATCCCCAAAACGATAACAGTGCCCACGAATGTGCCGCTCCGGCCCGCATGCGGCAACCCCAAGGCAGTCACTTGGAGGCAATTGAGCCGCTATAGGCGAAGTTCTGTTTTTCGATTGTCGCAACTAAGCCACACTCGATCCGGTGAACCTGAAATGATTCGGACTTCTCGTTCGTTAATCGGGTTTCATATTTGTAGAAACCTTCCCGCCGCAGCGGCCCAACTACTGAGCCGCAACGAGTTTGGGGTCGTTCGTTCGCAAATCTGGCTTGCCGGGAGGTTCTTCGCCCTTCCGCAGCAACCTGGCCAAGAGCGGTGGCATGGCAACATCTTCTGGGATGTCCCACAGCCCGGTGCGACGACTCCACTGGCCCGCGGCATCCGAGGCGGTCAAGACCGCGAACGGGATACTGACAACGAAACCGGTGACGACTGGTAAGGCCCAAGGCAGCATTGATGGAACATAACTAAAAAAGAGCGCGGCGATGCCAAGTCCGAACGCGGTTTGCGGAAGAAACGTCACAATCGCTTCCTTCCACGACACCGAGCGCACAGCCCGTTCTTGTGCCCGCCAGTCAAGGCGTTTTCCGAACGCTAGCCCGATGGCAAAGATTGCTATGGCAAAGTTCACGATCGGGGACACAAGCGTGGAAAACAGGATCTCGAAGATTCCGCCCGTCACGACGCGCCCGCGCCCGCCGTACCTCTGGCACTGTTCACGACTTGCAATGATGCCCGCAAGACCCATCAGCTTTGGCATCAAGCTCATCAAGATAATAACGCTGAATAACACCGCCGCATGACCGGCGGGATAGTCGCCGACGTGACTGTTCGTCAATACGGAAATACTTCCGATGGCGATGAAAGCCATCCAGCCCACCGCGCCAAGATACATAAGAATAGCGAGCGCCAGTTGCATGCGACTCATTGGGTGCAGCCCAGGCATACTGAGCAGCTGTAGATATTGCATGTTCCCCTGACACCACCGCAATTCGCGGCGGATAAAGTCGGGAAGCGTCGGAGGGTTCTCTTCCCAACTTTCTCCTTCCTCGGCGAGAACACGCACGTGATATCCGGCTCTTCGCATCAGCACCGCTTCGACCTGATCGTGGCTCATGATTTGGCCGCCGAGCGGACCGTGCCCGGGCAGCACAGGAAGTTTGCAGTAGTCGCGAAATGGCGCCATTCGGATCAGTGCATTATGCCCCCAGAAGGGACCGCAGTCGCTCTGCCACCATGCTGAACCGGACGTGTAGGCACGCATGCCGTGACGCATGCCGAACTGGAAGCACCTGGTGAATAGTGATTTGGCAGGCGTACCAACAACGAGACTTTGAAGAATTCCGATGCGCGGATTGTCCTGCAGGATGCGCACCAGCCGCGTGATGGCCGCAGCCGACATGAAGCTGTCGGCATCGAGCGGCAGGAAGAAATCGTAATTTTCGCCGGCACGCTGACAGAATTCTTCGATGTTGCCAGCCTTATAACCATGATTGGAGGTGCGGCGACGGTAATGAACCTGGTCCGCGTTCTCTACCACTGATTTCCAATTGGCCATGGCCAATTCTTCGGCAAGCCCGACCGACTTGATGTTGGTGTCGCTGAGAACATGGAAGTCGAAATGAGCTGACAAGCCCGCCTTCTGAATTTCGTCACAAATCGCCTTGAGGCGGCCGATAGCCTCGCGCGGATCTTCATTTCGTATCGCCATCACTATGGCGGTTCGCGCGAAAATCGGCTTGTCCGGAACCTCGACAAGGGCAAAAGGGTCTTCAGTTGCCGCCTTCTCACTACGGTTCAAAACGAATGCGCCGATAATGGCATTCCAGAATCCGATCGAAAGCCATGGCAGAGTGACGAGGAATGCCAGCAGCATAGCTGCCTTCAACACTGACCAGCCGCCATAAGAGAGGATGTATGCCATCTCCGACGCGAGGGCAGCTACAGTCACGACATTCAAAACCGCCACGAGTAAGCGGCGGCGAACCAACGTCCGGCTCGACCGGCCAGCTCGATTGCGCGGGCGAGACGTCATGGCTACGAGCCGGAGCCCATCGCGAACTTGCAACATTCTTTTCTCCGTAACTGTCCTGCGAGCGCAGCCAGCATTCTGGCATAACGCCGACTGAGAACCCTCATTGGATTTTGATGAACGCCACATGAACCAAAGCGTTCATTCCGCCTTGCGATCTGAACCATCAGGGCGGGTAACGTCGCTTAAGCCCTAACGCTCTAGCTTATTGCGTTGCTGTGCGACGTTGGTTCACACGTGAACGTGAGCAAGTGTGTTTGCATGTGTATGAATTTAGTCGCTGCAGTATTTTGCTGAGCCGATTTGAATGCCCGGATTCAAAGCAGAGATCTGCCTACTTTGGCGTCCAATTGAGCAAATAAAATTGGTGGTTCGAATCGTTGGTGAAGGCACAAAGTGGTCGTCACAATATTACCAACTACCGTAATGGCTTTCGATAGGTTTCGACGCGCGCCATCCAGCCCTGCTTCCAGCGCTTGTCCCGCGGATTGTTTGCGATACGGCGCAAGAGTGCGAATCGCGCTGCATCCGCAAACTCACCGAGTACGACGCGCGGCTCTTTCGAAGTCCCCTGCATCGCCAGTAGGACTTGCTTGAGACCCCAGCCTTCGGGGCGATCGGATTTACGGTTGGAAAACGTTTCGGATTCGCTGATCCCCTCACCTTTGAAGTTGATGTAATCGATCAGAGGGTAAAGGTCGTCGGATGCGGCCACGACGCGATTGAACTGATTGCGGACGTGCGTACGGTCCTTCTGGTTCTGCAAGCTTTCTTCGATCCGAGGCAAGGCTTCCTGCATACGCAATGCAAGGAATTGCGCTTGAAGGCCGAATGTGTCGAGGAGGAACGCGCGTAAGTTGGTCATTTTTTCCGAGTGGAACGCGCGCTCGAATTCCTGTTTCGTCTTCCATGGCGAAGGAGGAACGGGCGCAACATCGAGCCACCTCGGTGGCCTCGCACCCCGGTTGCGCAAAAACTCCATCATCGCTGGAAAGCTCTCGACGAACCGGGATTTGAGCCCTTCCGAAAACCAGATGAAATGACCAATGCCCAAAGACGCGAAGTCCTCGCTTGCATTCCACGCTGTGATGACATCCCGGACGCCACCCGTTTCATTCAGCCAAACCTGACGGCCAACCTTCGCTGCAAGTTCCGGCGAGACTTGAATGGGCTTCATAGGGGCGACTGCAAGTTGCGGTTTGGTGACAAGAACGGGTGCAGGTGCTTCAGCGAGTGCCATTGATGATGACGCAATTGCCATGGTCGAGACAAGGATTCCAAAGAAGCGCAGCAAGTCCATTCCTCATTGTGCTGGTTTTGAACTGTAAACTCACGCGCCGTTTTAGGCGCTGGCAAGGCTGTACTTCTGCAATGGAATGCAACACCAATGGATGACGAGCAACGGGGCATCAACTGGCGCGTCGCCGGATCGTCCCTATCAGCACTGCAAACAGGCACGTCCATGTGACCCCGATAACGACGGCCCATGGCCACGGAACCGCCCCCAGCCCAAATCCAATACCCCACTGCGTTGCAATCATGACAGCGACGACACTTGAAAACACGGCAATCACGCTTGCCATGTCATCTGCGATGTGACGCAGAAAGTAGGCGGTGACAAACAGGCCGAGCAGCCCACCGTAGGTGTAGCCCATGATCTGCAGGCCAAACCACAATATTGATGGTTGCTGTCCGAAACCAACAGCGATCAAGGCAAGGATGATCGCAAAGGCGACGACGAGAAATCGCGGCCCACCGAGCAGCCCATCCGAATTCTCGTTTCGCGTCAGACCGAGATCGAAATAGGCCGACGAGGCCAAACCGCTAAGAGCCGAATCGAGAGAAGACATTGCCGCTGCGAGCAGACCGGCAATCAACAATCCCCGCAAGCCCGCTGGCAATTCATGCCGAATGAAGTGGGGGAACACGTAATCAAAGCGCTTCTCTGCCACCAATGCGCTGACGGCGTCCTGCGGAAAGGCTTGGTAAAAAGCAAACACCGCGACACCAGCGCTGAGGAATAAGACCGTGCTGATGATGTCGGCGGCGCCCGCTGCCGTGACTGCAATACCAGCTTGCCGCGCGTTGCGGCAGGCAAGTGCGCGCTGGGCCACATCCTGGTCGGCCCCTCCAGTAGCCAGCCCGAGTACGAAAGCGAAGAGATTCCCCATCCAGAACGTCGCTGGGTCTGCGAAGTCGAGTCGGAAATCGAACACCTGGAATTTGCCGGCTTCCATGCCGACCGCGACAATCTGTGAGAAACCGTCCGGCAATGACAGTCCCACATAGAGGATCGTTGCCAGCGCACCTGACAAGAAGAGCATGAGCTGTAGTGCGTCAGTCCAGATGACAGCGCGAAGTCCACCGGTCAGCACGTAGATGGCAGCGATGCCTGAAATTAGCGCTATGGCCTGGACGAGCCCGAGATCAAAAAAAACCGAAACGGCGATGGCGCATCCAGCAAGCCGGACTGCACTTGCAAGACACCGGCTTACAATGAAAACAATGGTGCCGCTCACTCGGGTCCATGGCCCAATCCTGTGTCCGAGGTACTCGTAGACCGTCGAAACATTCAGGCGATAAAATTCCCGAACGAAGATTGTCGCGACAATGTAGGCAGCGAGAAATGAGCCAAACCAGAGCTGCACGTATGTGAAATTGCCGGCGATGGCCACACCCGGCACGCCGATGAACGTTAGCGCCGACAGTTTGGTTGCCCAGGTCGAGGCCGCAACCGGCAGCCATCCTTCCTTACGGCCAGCCAGAAAATAATCGGATTCATTTTGCGCACGGCCGCCGACAGCAACGCCCAGGATGAGCACCGCCACGGCATATCCACCGATGGCCAGCCAATCGAGAGCCATCATGTCGGGGTGCCGCCTGCCAAGCTACCATCCTGCCTCATAGGCGCCGATCACCGCCATGTTGACGATATCGGAATCGCGCGAACCAAGCGAACAGATCTGCACAGGCTTTTCCATACCAACAAGGATCGGTCCAATGATGGTCGCGCCACCGAGTTCACGCAGCATCTTTGTTGAGATTGATGCCGCATGAAAAGCCGGCATGACCAGCACGTTGGCGGTGTCTGACAAGCGGCAGAACGGATAAAGAGACATCAGCTCAGGATTTAGCGCAACATCGGCGGCCATATCTCCGTCGTACTCGAAATCGACGCCCATCTCATCAAGCAGCGCTACTGCTTTGCGAACGTCATCCGAGCGCTCACCGCGCGGCTGACCGAACGTCGAATAGGCAAGCAGGGCAACCCGCGGCTCGATGCCGAAGCTG
>JAJFHK010000246.1 GCA_021775655.1 Filomicrobium sp.
CCTTAAAGCGGCTTCAGAAGGAGTTGATTTGCCAGCTAGAACTTCGTCGGCGAGATCGCCGATCAAGTTTGTTCCGCCGGATTTTATCCTTGCGGCTACAAGGTCTGCGGCGGCCCTGGCGATCAGATAACGAGCGCGTCGCCTGCGCCTCTCAATCGGCTCCAGGTTTCGTAATTTAGTACTTTGCGCTTCGATCACGTTGATCAGTCCGTCTATGCCTTCACCTGTAAGCGCGCTGGTTTTCAGGACCGGCACCTTGCTTTCTTCTCCCGATCTGATCGAAAGCGCACCTTTAAGTTGCTGTAGAGTTTGCTCGGCGCCGTCGCGGTCGGCTTTGTTGACGACAAGGATATCGGCGATTTCCAGGAGTCCCGATTTCATCGCCTGGATATCGTCTCCCAATCCAGGGGCGGAAGCAACGACGCGGATGTCAGCCACTTCGGCGACGTCTATTTCGTTCTGCCCGGCACCAACCGTTTCAAGCAGGATTAGATCGAACCTGGCTGCATCTAGCGCATCGATGATGCGCACTGCAGCAGGCGATAAGCCGCCAAGGTACCCACGGCTCGAAAGTGAGCGAACGAAGACGTCATCATCGTTGAGGGCTGCTGTCATGCGGATGCGGTCGCCCAGAATTGCGCCGCCAGAGACAGGACTGGATGGATCGACTGCGATAACGCCGACGCGGTGATTCTTTGTGCGCAGTGCCTTGATTAGTGCATTGACGAGGGTCGATTTTCCGGCACCCGGCGGGCCTGTAATGCCCACGACGATGGCATGACCAAGGTGAGGTTGCAGGCTTTGCAACAGGGCAGGGGCTTCCGCAGACAGGCTTTCCAGTACCGTGACGGCTTTGGCAATCTTACGGCGTTCGCCTTTGCGCACGCCTGCAACAAGATTTGCAATGCTGTCAGGCATGCTGCTTTCATGGCCGGGTGTGCTGGAGGTTTTCGACTTTTCGGTCATGCCGCGCTGATACCCGAGGGTACGAGGTCTTTGCAAGGCCGGCACAGCGATGACCTTTGGAAAGCCGGGCACTTAGCGGATGCGAGGATCATCAATACCAAAGACCGGGGAAGCGATAGCGCGGGCGCATTTCAATCGGTCCATAGCCCAGCATCGAGACCATCGGCTCGTCGACGACGACAATTTGCGGCAGGGTTGGCCGGCCAGCGAGTTCATGCAGCCGGGCGATGCGTTCCTCGGTTGGAGGGTGCGTTCGAAGCAGTGAGGGCTGGGGCACGCGGCGAGCCGGGACCGGATAGACGAGGTCTTCCCAGATTTGACCCTGATAACGCTCTAGCCGACTTAGTGCGGAAGCCAGGCCCATCGGGTCGCCGGTCAGCATTGCGGCTTCGAGGTCGGCGTCGAATTCGCGGGCCCGCGATAGGCCGAGTTGGAGAAGGCTGGAAAATGCTGGCGCGAAATACAGTAGAAGGACTGCCCACCAAGAGATCGGAGCTTCCCCGGTCAGCAGGCCGAACACGTTGAGGATCGCCAGAGCTAAAGCAACATACGAAAGCGACTGAACAAAGCGCGTCATCACGTCGGCGAGATTCATCAACCACAGATCATTATTGCGGATGTGGCTCATCTCATGGGCCAGGACCGTTGCGACTTCGCGCATGGTGAGGCGGCGCAGTAGCCCTTCGGTGATCGCAATCGTGGCATTTTCCGGGGTGCCGGTTGCGAACGCGTTGAGGGTGGCACTTGGGATCAAATAGAGGTCTGGACGGTTAGGAAGTTCGGCTCGTTGCGTGAGTTCATCAACGATGCGGCTCAACTGGTCGTTGCCGGGGTCCACCTTTGTTGCCCGGTAGAGCCGCATCACTGCGGTCGCGGGCACGCTGGGAGCAAACATAACCAAGACGCCGACGCCGAACAGCGCTACTGAAATTCCTGCCAATCCCCATAGAAGTGCGGTCGCGATCGCCAGAACCGCGCCAATGCCACCGATCAGAACGATCGAGTGAATGACGTTGCGCTGCCGATGTTCGCGCAGTTGTTCGGCATCTAGAAGTAGGCTCACAGCATTTTGGCCTCTTGCTGTTTTCCCAATAGCAGCGCTCGCCTGTTACCCTTAATCAGACACCGTGTGAAACTCGAAAAGAAATAGTCTCAGGAATCACGAGGCCTTTTCGAATAAATCGGAAAGATCGGTCTGCTTGTTCAGACTCTCGTCAGAACGTGACAATCCCGGTCGCCATACTAAAATTTTGCCAGCGTTGCTTCGTCCGGTGGAGAACTATCCGTTGCTGCGCATCCTGCGATCACGGCGGGCACGATGATATCTGCCGAAGTGACCACGGTGAAGCTTACATCGATACCGTCGCGGATGAACTGTTGAGCGCGCATGTGCCGCAATAATTCAATGAATGGATCCCAGAATCCATTGATGTTGGCCAGGACAATGGGTTTGCGGTGCTGGCCGAGCTGTGACCACGTCAGCTGCTCAACGAGTTCCTCAAGTGTGCCGATGCCGCCTGGAAGTGCTACGAAGGCATCCGAGCGCTCGAACATCAAGCGCTTACGCTCATGCATGTCGCCAGTTACGATGAGTTCTTGCACGTCGCGCAGCATGTGCTCGCGTTCGGACAGGAAGTCGGGAATGATTCCAGTCACTTTTCCGCCACCGGCTAAGGTTGATCGAGCGACTTCGCCCATCAGCCCCATGCCGCCACCGCCGTAAATGAGCTCTATTCCGGACTTGGCAAGTCCAGTTCCGAGGGTGCGCGCGGCCTTCGCGTATTCCGGGTTTGTGCCGGGGCCGGAGCCGCAGTAAACGCAAACGGATTGCACGCCTGCAATGTTCGTCGTGTTGTTAGGAATTGTCGTTTTGTCGTGTTCGATGATGTGATCTTTCATGTTTTTATTATCGCTTTTCGGACATCGGTACGGCACGCGCCCATCGCCTGCCGCAGGCTTCAGTCTACATCAGTTGGGGTAGGAGTTGATGACAGGACTGAAGAGATGGTGATTGGCCAGGATGCTGTCAAAGTTTGACTTTTCGCAGACGATTAACCCAGTTGCCTGTCTGAAGGGCATTCTTGTTGATGTTTCATTGGCTTGGTCTGTCGTTCATGGTTAAGCTCTCAAGCGTTTTCGTCGGCAATGCGGCAGCCTGGTTGGAATCGGAGGGGTGCCGGATGAAAACGCTGGGATTGCGCTGTGGAGCGCGTTGCGTGTCTCAGGGAGACTTCGGCTGATGAGGGGAAGTTTGGCCCTCAAATCTTTCTTGGTGACTGGAGCGGTGATGGCAATCTGGGTGCTGTTGCCGGGATCCGATCCTCATTGGGAAGAGGACTGGCAGCCAGCCGGGCTTGGAAAAGCGTCTGTATCTTCGCAACATTGGGGTTGGATTCGGTTATCGCGTTCGATTTTTGGCGGTGGCCCTGCCGAAGCTCAGGACCGAATTCGTTCTGACACAAGCGGGTCACAGAAAGCGACACGAATTGTTGAGCCGCGTTTTTCGCGTATTACGATTGAGCCAGGAAGAGTGGCCCGCTTTGCCGGTACTGGCCCTGCTGGCAATGTAGTTGCGCTGAAACTCAACGGATCACTCTTAACTACGGCTGAGGTTGGCACCGATGGTCGCTGGACGATCACGGTTCCAGCATTGGGTGCAGGCGATCATCGCATTGCGCTGTCCGTCGCTGAGGCACCAGGAAGTTCCAGATTGTCGGTCAATAGTGATGAGGTGCGGATCGCAATCCCTGAGGGTGCGCGCCCTTCCGAGATTATCGCCTTTGAAGATCCTGAAAGTGCGAATGCAAGTGGTGAGATTAGTGTCGAAGCGGCGAGTAAAACTTCTGTCCGCGATCATGCAGAAAGACTGGCACGGGAAGCCAGCAGAGAATTTGATGCGTACTCGCGGCGGCAGGATGAAATAGAGGGTAAGAAAAGAGAAGAAGCCGAACGGCCAAGGGTTGCACAACAGGACAACGCGGCTGAGCGTGGCAAGGACGCAAATTCATTTGCTCCGGTGTCCGACTGGTGGTCACAGTCTTCTCGTGATTATTACGGATACGTTGTGCCCGAGCTAGCGAAAAAGGGTCCGCGGAAATCGCAGATGGCGGCCAGGAAGGTTCCACCGCCTGCAAGGCCTGGCGATGTCTCGGAGAGTGAAACTCAAAAGCAGGCTCTGCCCGAGCTTGATGCGATCGTCGTCGGGACCCAGGATTGGTTGCGTGATGCGAACCGGACCTATCATGACGTAATTGTTAAAGACCTTTCTCGAGGTTCGGAACCTTCATTGGCAAGCGAACAGCCAACGGAAAGCGATGCAGTCGTCGGGACCGAACGGCAGGCTCAAACCGAGAGCACTCGCCGGACCAAGGCTCGTGAAGCGGCGGAACAACGGGAACGTGAATTGACCCGAAGTAAGGCTGCAGAACTCCAGGCGGAGGACGCGTTAAAGCGAGTGGAGGCTGAACGGCTGGCGGAACAGCGTGCCGCGGAACAGCGGGCTGCCGATG
>JAJFHK010000247.1 GCA_021775655.1 Filomicrobium sp.
CAGCATGAGGACGCGGCTTCCCAGCTCTTCGCTCCATTTGTCCCCTAGAAGTGCGACTGCCTCGTCACGGAAGGTCATGACGCATGAGGGTTCGAGACCGATCACGTAACCACCGTTGTCTAGCGTCGGACGGATGGCGGCGATGGTGCGGCCCAGTTCCTTTCTGGCTTCGTCGGCGAGACCTGCCGAAAAGAAGGTTCGACCGCAGCACAATGGACGACTTCCGTCCTCATCTGCGGGAGTTGCGTGAGCAAACTCGATGCCGGCGCGGTGAAGAACCGTCTCGGTTGCGCGCAGATTTTCCGGCTCGAAATAGCGGTTGAATGTATCGGCAAAGAGCAGCGCTTTGGCGTGTTGCTTGCCCGATTTGGCAGACGGTGAGCGGTATGGCGCGTGATGCCATTTTGGCAGTCTGCGGTTTGCGCTGAGGCCAATCATCCAGTCGGAAAGCGCAGCGGCGCCCGGCAACTTGTCGCGCAGGTTCATGGCCCAGGGCGCATGCGAGGCTGCATAAGCATAGCGCGGGAGGTAGGCAACAAAGCGGTCGCGCAAAGATACGCCATGCTCCTTTGCTCGTTTGGAAAGCACCTCGATCTTCATCTTCGCCATGTCAACGCCGGTCGGGCATTCTCGCCGACAAGCCTTGCAGGAAACGCAAAGTGAAAGCGTTTCAGCCATCTGGTCGGACGCGAGAGCATCAGGGCCGAGTTGGCCGGACATTGCGAGTCGGAGCGTATTCGCACGACCGCGCACGACGTCACGCTCATTCATAGTTACGCGATACGAAGGGCACATAACTCCCTCGTGCGTCTTGCGGCAGGCGCCGTTGTTGTTGCACATTTCGACGGCGCCCTGGAATCCTCGACCAGAACCATAGTTGCCCTTCCAGTCGAATACCGTTTCGAATTCGGGCACACGGTAGCCGGGGCCGTAGCGCAGGAAGGCGCGGTCATTCATTCGCGGGGCGCGGACGATCTTTCCGGGATTGAGTGTTCCACTTGGGTCGAGCCGGTCCTTGACCCATTCGAAGCTCTCGACCATGCGGTCGCCGAACATCGTACGATGGAATTCGGAGCGTGCGATGCCGTCGCCGTGCTCACCAGAGTGGGAGCCCTTGTACTCGCGCACCATCTCGAAGGCCTCTTCGGCAATGGACCGCATCGCATTGAGGTCGGCATCAAGCTTCAGGTTAAGCACAGGGCGCACGTGCAAAGTGCCGACAGAAGCGTGTGCGTACCAGGTGCCGTCAGTGCCGTACTTTTTGAAGATTCCTGTGAGCCGGTCGGTATACTCCGCCAGATCCTTCAAATGAACAGCACAGTCCTCGACGAACGAAACGGGCTTGCCCTCCGACTTCATCGACATGACGATGTTAAGGCCCTGTTTTCTGACCTCGATAATCTTGGACTGGAATTCAGGATCGGTGGCCTTGACGACGCCGCCTTCCTTTTTACCCGGATCGCCCCAGCGGAAACCAAGTTCAGCCATAAGATCGCCGAGCGCATCGAGGCGGCGCAGGTTCTCGTTCTGATCCGGTTCGGCGAATTCAACGATGAGCAGTGCTGCGGGATTGCCTCTGACGAAAGCGTCGACGACTGGTCGGAACATGGCAATGTCGCGGCCAAGCCGGATTATGTTTGAATCGACCAATTCAACCGCCGTCGGGTCGAGCTTGACGATATGCTGGGCGGCGTCCATCGCCTCGTAAAACGTCGGGAAGTGGCACACGCCAAGAACCTTCTGACCCAACACGGGTGACAATTTCAGTTTGATCCGCTCGCTTACTGCAAGTGTTCCTTCCGAACCGACAAGTAGGTGTGAGAGATTATTGCCAGCATTATTGGGCAGCAGGGCATCGATGTTGTACCCGCCGACGCGCCGGATCACGTTGGGAAAGCGTTCGCGGATTTCGGCTTCCTGACGTCGACCGAGGTCAAGCAGATCGTCAACAAGATCCGCCGGCATGCCGTTTGGTGCATCTGGCATGATGTTGCCAAAGTGTGCGCGCGAACCATCCGCCAGTAATGCATCCACTGCCAACACGTTATCACGGGATGTTCCGTATCGAATGGATCGCGAGCCACATGAATTGTTGGCGGTCATCCCGCCGATGGTAGCGCGCGAGCCGGTCGACACATCGACCGGGTACCACAGCCCGTGAGGTTTCAAAGCGGCATTGAGGTGGTCGAGGACGAGGCCAGGTTGCACTTCAGCAATACCAGCATCGCTATCGACGTCATGTATTGCGTTCAGATGGCGGGAAAAGTCGATTACGACGGCTTGGTTGACCGTCTGTCCGCATTGCGATGTCCCGCCGCCCCGCGGCAGGATTGGAACACCTTCTTCTCTCGCAATCGCTAGAGTTGCCTCAACATCGGCAAAGGTTTTTGGGATGACCACACCCAGCGGCATCATCTGGTAGATCGAAGCATCAGTCGCGTAGCGGGCGCGCGTGAAGGCGTCGAACATGACTTCGCCTTCAAGCTCCCGGGCAAGCTTCTTCTCCAGCCCAAGAGCCGCATCTACCGTCTGAACCGCCATTGACAAGCCTCGCCCATGTGTATTCAAAATACATAATTACGAATTCGCCGCAGAGGCAAGGGCGTAAGGTCTTCGGGCGAATTCTCCCGATTTCCTACTGGCACCCGACCTCAACCCTGATGTGCAGGTGAGGCCTGCACACCTTGATGGCACGGCTTGCTGTTGGAAGTTCGGGGTGCAAAAGAGCGACGAAGTAACGTAAGAAGATGACAAGATCGAAAACGATCGGCCCATAACCAACGGGAGGAATACCAAATGAAACGCACCGTATTGCTAGCCACGGCCACGATTGTGGCATCGCTTGCCACACCGGCGCTCGCCGAGAAACTCGTTTTGAAATTCGGCCACGTCGGCAAGCCCGGCTCGCTCTTCGAAACGAGTGTCAATGAATTCGCCCGCTGCGCGAATGATGCACTCGGAGACAAAGCTGAAGTACAGACCTTCGGTTCGTCGCAGCTCGGCAAGGACAAAGAACTTCTGCAAAAGCTGAAGCTCGGCCAGATTTCTTTCTCGCTGCCATCGTCAGTGATGTCCTCGGTCACCGACGAATTCGGTGTATTCGAGATGCCCTATATCATCAAGGATCGCGACCATATGCGCCGCGTTCAAGGAAAGATGATGGATAGCGTCTTCCAGCCTGCGGTTGCAGCAAAGGGCTATGAAATCATCGGCTTGATGGAAAACGGTTTCCGCAACATTACGAACAACACGCGCCCGGTGAACAAGCCCGAAGACCTCGCCGGAATCAAGCTGCGCACACCGAAAGGTGCTTGGCGCGTGAAGATGTTCAAGCTTTACGGCGCGAACCCTACTCCGATGGCATTCTCGGAAGTGTTCA
Organism: Filomicrobium sp.; assembly: GCA_021775655.1. GTDB lineage: Bacteria > Pseudomonadota > Alphaproteobacteria > Rhizobiales > Hyphomicrobiaceae > Filomicrobium. The sequence continues at coordinate 3,380 of JAJFHK010000247.1, forward strand.
CCGCTCTCAAAACAGGTGTGATCGACGGACAGGAAAATCCATACGCGCAGATCTGGTCGGCCAAATTCCAGGAAGTTCAAAAATACCTGTCGGTTACCGGGCACGTTTACACGCCAGCCTACGTGTTGGTGGCAAAGGAACACTTCGCCAAGCTACCTGCGGACGTCCAGGCGGCGCTCAAGCAGTGCGGCAAGGACAGCCAGGACTTTGTCTATAAGGAAGCGGCAAGGCTTGAAGAAGATCTTCTGGGCAAGCTGAAAGCTGGCGGGATCGCGGTGAATACTGCCGATAAGGACGCGTTCATTGCCGCCTCCAAGCCAATCTACGAGGAATTTGCATCGTCCGTAAAAGGCGGCCAGGAACTCATCGATACGGTGCAATCATTGGCAAAGTAAGCGGGCCAAACAAGACAGTTACTTTCTACCGATAAACATTGCAGCAGGCCGGCCTAGCGCTGGCCTGCTTTTCGGGCCTAAACCGCCGGGCCCTTCTCCCACACAGCAACCTTGTGAACTGCGGAGTTCCTCGCCCCATGCTCGCACCGCTTAGAAACCTGCTTGAGAGCGTTCTCGAATGGGTTGTCATATTTCTCATGGTGATACTCACGATCATCGTAATCGTCGCTGTGATGTTCCGCATCGCTGGCGATTCGCTTTCCTGGTACGACGAGGTGGCCGCGATTTGTCTGTCATGGGTCACGTACTACGGCGCGGCACTCGCGGCACTCAAACGGCGGCACATCGGGTTTGACTCGGTCCTGCTCGCACTCCCGCTTTATCCGCGCATGACAGCGCTTATCATCGCGGAGATTTTCGTGATCGGCTTTTTTGCCATCATGGCTTGGGCGGGCCTGGAAGTGCTGCAGGTCCTGCAGGGCGATTACCTTGTTTCTTTGACTTGGGTGCCTATTCAAGTCACGCAATCGGTCATTCCCATTGGAGCAGTGCTGTTTATTATTTGCGAGCTTTTGAGCCTGCCGGAATACTGGCGAATGACTGCTCAGGGCAAATCCCTGGAACACGCCGAGATCGAAGAAGAAGTCGAATCAGAACTTAAAAAGGCGGGGGCGACCTAAGCGATGCTGATAGCTCTCTGCTTCATAACGCTCCTAATTCTCATCTGCATCAATGTGCCTATCGCAGTTGGACTGGCCATCGCGGCGATCGTCGGATTGCTGGCAACCGAAGGTACGTCAAGTCTCGTCACCGTCGCGCTCGACATGTACGATGGTTCGACGAAGTTCGCCCTCATTGCCATTCCAATGTTCGTCTTGGCAGGCGCATTGATGAACGCTGGCGGGATAACTGACCGCTTGATCAATTTCGTATCGGCCCTCATCGGCTTCGTGCGCGGCGGGCTAGCCATGGTCAACATCGGCGTGTCACTGTTCTTCGCCGAGATCTCGGGTTCAGCCGTTGCCGACGTCGCAGCGCTGGGCTCGGTCCTCATTCCGCAGATGAAGAAGCGAGGCTACTCGGCGCCATTTGCTGCTGCGGTCACATCGTCTTCAGCCTCGCTTGCGATCATTATCCCGCCCTCGATTCCGATGATCGTCTACGCCACGTCCGCCAACACTTCTGTTGAGCAACTGTTCGTCGCCGGCGTCGTACCGGGATTACTCGGTGCGGCCGGGTTGATGTTTGTGGCCTATTTATTTGCTTTGAAATACGACCTGCCGGTGGAAGAGGCTTTCAATACCAAGCAGGTCTTCACGACGTTTATGGACGCCTTGCCGGCCTTTTCTCTGCCGTTCATTATTCTTGGCGGCATCTTCGGAGGCTGGGTGACCGCAACGGAGGCCGCAGGCCTTGCGGTGATCGCCGCCCTTGTCGTTGGTGCGTGGTATGGCGAGTTCGACTTCCGTCATCTACGGCGGGCCATGCTCGATGGTGGTATGCAAACAGCCGTCGTCATGCTTCTCGTTGCAGCAAGCGTGCTTATGGGTGGTTTCCTAACGCGTGCCCAGGTGCCGCAACAGATTGCCCAGAGCATTCTTGACCTGACGACCAACCAATACGCGATCCTCGCGATCCTAAACGTGTTCTTCCTGGTCATCGGCTTCTTCCTGCACTCGGTCGCCGCGATCATTCTTGTTATTCCAATCGTCATTCCCCTGATAGAAGCTGCGGGCATCGATCCGATACACTTCGGGCTTGTCGTCACACTCAATCTCGCGATCGGTCAGCAAACGCCACCGGTCGCAAGCGTGCTGATTACGTCATGTGCAGTGGCGAGAGCGAACATCTGGGACGTGTCGAAGATCAACATCTATTTTGTTGCGGTGCTGTTCGCTGTGTTGATGTTGTGCACCTACGTCCCCGTGGTGCCTATGTTCCTCGTCGAGTATTTTTACCGATGAGGTGTGAACCAGCGCGACAGGCTAAAGCGTTGGCTCGTTGCGCGTTTGTAGGCAAAGGATACTGATATGTCCGGGCCGCTTGCGGGATGCCGGGTCATCGAACTGGCACACATCATGGCGGGGCCTGTCGCCGGCCTAATGTTGGCCGACATGGGCGCCGATGTCATAAAGGTCGAAAAGCGCAACGGCGATGATACGCGCCGTTTCGTGCCACCAACGATCAATGGCGAGAGCGCCGCGTTCATGATGATGAACCGCAACAAGCGCGGCATCGTGCTTGATCTCAAGTCCGACTCAGGCAGGGTCGCGCTTTTACGACTTGTGCGTGATGCGGATGTGCTGATCGAAAACTACCGGCTCGGAACAATGGAAAAGTTGGGTCTGGGCTACGACAGCCTGGCCGAAGTCAACCCTGGCCTCATCTATTGCGAAGTGTCCGGGTTCGGGCGCACCGGACCATACGCCCATCGCGGCGGCTTCGATCTTATCGCGCAGGGAATGTCGGGACTGATGTCGATCACGGGTGAAGGACCTGGACGCGAACCCGTCAAAGTCGGCGCGCCTGTCTCGGACATCACCGCGGGAATCGTCGCCGCGATGGGGATTTCGGCTGCCTATGCGCACAAGCTGAAGACCGGAGAAGGGCAGAAGGTCGATACATCACTGTTCGAAGCTGCAATCACGCACACCTATTGGCAATCGGCGATCGCATTCGCCACAGGTGAGGCTCCCCATGCAATGGGATCGGCACATCCGCTCAACGCGCCATATCAAGCTTTCAGGACAGCCGACGGCTGGATCAATATCGGCGCTGCTAATCAGACGAATTGGGAGCGGACGCTAACGCTGATCGGGGCACCTGAACTCAATGATGATCCCCGCTTCTCATCGAATGCCGTACGTATCCAGAACCGGGAAGTATTGGCAGATTTGCTGAACGAAATCGTGCAGCACAAGACCACAGCCGAGTGGATTGCGATCTTTGAAGAGGGTGGTGTTCCAGCAGGGCCCGTGCTGACGGTCACAGAAATGCATGCCGACCCGCAAGCCTTATACCGGGAAATGATCGTATCGACGGAGCATCCCCGTGCCGGCATGGTCAAGACAATCGGGCATCCAGTCAAGTTCTCGAAAACACCCGGCGGCGTGAAGTCGCCGGCTCCGCTGATGGGGCAACATACACGCGAAGTTCTCAAGGAAGCAGGTTTTGGTTCCGATGAAATCGATGCCATGATCGCCAGCGGTGCAGTTGTCGCAGCTGAATAACCCCGAAACGCCCGAGCACCCCCAGTGTCCTTAAGTTGCAACGCCATCCAGTCCTCGTTGCCAAATCGCACTGCGCCTTATTCCAGAGCGTCGTGCATCGCGGTATCCATAAGCAGCACTAGTGAAATCGACGCCCCCAAGGACGTTAATGAACCGACCACTCGCCAGCACCGCTCCGGCCACGTCGGCGCAAGTTGCCGCGCCGCAAGAAGCAGCAGGGTTTAGACCGGACATCGAAGGCTTGCGCGCATTCTGCGTTGGAGCCGTCGTTGCTTTCCATGCCTTTCCGGCGATGCTTCCCGGCGGCTTTATCGGTGTCGACGTCTTTTTCGTGATCTCCGGGTTTTTGATCACGCAGCTCTTGTTGCGTGAGATCGAGGCAACGGGTGCAATTGACCTTTGGGACTTTTGGGCTCGGCGCATCCGGCGCATCCTTCCTGCGGCGACAGTCGTGCTTTGCGCTACAGCGGTCATGGCGCTGTTCTTGTCGGCGATTGATACGCGGTTGCTCGGCCGTCACATTATTGCAGCCGCGCTCTTCTATTATAATTGGCGGCAGGCGGGCTTTGCCGTCGACTATCTTGCGCAGGACGACCGTGACAATCCCTTGTTGCACTATTGGTCACTGGCGGTCGAGGAGCAATTCTATTTGGTGTGGCCGCTACTCTTGGCTGCAATTGCGTGGTGGCTGAGGCGGCGTGCTTCGCACGCGTCAGTCATATCCACCATTGGAATGACAGTGGGGATTCTGGCAGTTTTGTCGTTTGCAGCGTCTGTGTATGTGACGACAACAAATGCGCCATTGGCATTCTTCAGTACATTCACGCGGTCCTGGCAGCTGCTCGCCGGGGCAGCGGTTGCAGTGCTTGCAATGCGTAAGAGTCCGCGGGATGGCTTTGTTGCCAGCGGAGTAGGGCTCGCCTGTATTGTTGTTTTGATTGCCAGCTGCGTCTTGATTTCTGAATCTGTTGCATATCCAGGATTTGCAGCAGCTGCACCCACACTCGCAGGGGCCCTGTTGCTCTACGTCGGCGCTGCTCGGAATGCGTGGTCATCGGCGTTACTTTCAGCAGCTCCGTTGAGATACGTCGGACGCATATCTTTTTCCTGGTATCTGTGGCATTGGCCGCTGATCGTTTTTGCCAGCTTAGCCTATTCGGAAGTTGGCATGGGCGTTGCGTTGCCTGGTAGCGCGCCAGCGTGGGCTGCAATCGCGGTTTCGTTCTGCCTTGCGGCGCTGACCTACCGCTACGTTGAAGTGCCACTTCGCTTCAGCCCAGACCTCAAAGCGTCACGGAAGAAGACATATCTATTCGGAGCACTCCTGATTGCCATCGGAGCTGGAACCGGGCTTGCCATGAAGACCTTTGGACCGGACGCCGTTCCGATTGGAAATGGTGCCTTCATGAGCCGCTCGGCCATCAAGCAGGACCGCCCCGTCATCTATTCAGACCGTTGCCTCCTTCGGTTTGCCGATGTTGACTATTCTTCATGTGTCTATGGTGACGAGAGTGGCAACAAGACGGTCGTCTTGTTCGGCGACTCGCATGCCGGGAACTGGTTTTCCGCTCTCAACAACGCCGCAGAGAAACTTGGCTGGCGCGTATCTGTTCGGATCAAGGCGTCGTGCCGCCCGATCGAGGCACCGCAGGAGCACGGCAACGGCCGAGATTATCCCGAATGTGACGACTGGCGCAGTCGCGTCATGAAGGAGCTTGCGGACACCAAACCCGATCTGGTCGTCGTTTCGAGTATGAGCAACCAATTGCCGGCGGAAAACGAACAGATAACCTTCGGGGCATTGGCCAAGATGGCACCGACAGTCGTGATGCGTGATACGCCCATGTTACCGGAAACGCCTGGTGATTGCCTCAAGCGGACGGGGACGCCCGAGAAATGCGCGTGGAACATCGACGGGTTGATTTCGCGTAATAGCTATCCAAAAACGGAGCCTTCTCAACTCCCAGCAGGCGTATCTATTCTCAATCTAAATGACCGCATATGTCCTAATGGAATCTGCCGCGCAATTACAGGCGGGCGCGTCCTGATGTCGGACAAGCATCACTTATCGGATAGTTTTTCTAAAACACTTGCAGATGAGTTCGAGCAACTGTTGATGAAGCACGCGAAGTGACCGTTAATTGAGCATCGATTGCTTCGGCAGCCGACTGCTATTCAACGCCTTCCAGGCGAACTGCATCCAACGCGTTCGAGCGGTATTCGCGCCGGTAGACGACCCATAGAACCCAGGCGCATGCGGCCATAAATATTAGCGGATGCAAGAACCAGCCAAGACCGGCGATGGCAAAATAGATCGTTCGCAGACCGTTATTGGTGTGAGTGGCGGCGACAGTTGCAAGACGCGCAGTCTTTGCGATATGGCGCTCACCTAACTCAGGCTCATTCGTGTCGCAGTGTGGCATCGCTCCCAGCATAATGCCGACGTAGTGGGTCAATCTGAACGCCCAAGCGAATTTGAAAAAGGCTCGAATAACGAGCGCCATGATGAACATGATTTTCAGCTCCCACATCGCGATGGCGGACTCAGCGACAAATGGGAGCTGCTCGAATCGCACTTTGACGTTTTCGGCAGCGCCGAGCATGGCGGCCAGGCCACCCAAGACAATTACGGTCGTGGAAGCAAAGAAGGCATTGCCGCTTGCCAACGCCGTGAGCAGCTGTGCATCCATGATGCGAACTTCGCGTTCGAATACGTTGCGCATCCACTGTTTGCGCCGATTTTCAACGGCCGCAACCAGGCCCTTCTTATCCTTTAGTGGACCGGAACGCACAGCCCAGCCGTAGCCGAAATAGCAAACGGAAAACCATATCAGGGCGGCATAGTCGAGGATGGAAATGGCGCTAAGTGACATGAGGCCTACATTGCGCCGATTCATCGTCGCGGGGTAGTGGCCTCGTGAACTATCGCTAAAGTCAAGTCCAGCTTTGTCTGGTCATCTCTTGAATTCTCGGCTTGTGGGTCCCGCTGTGTCTGGCAAAAAAAGTTCGTTGGATTTCACATCCGCGATCTGGAATCCAATAGAGTGGCGGGTTGTTGCGCGCTATAAGCGAAGCCTGCCTCGACGCCGAGCAAGCCGGCCAATAAGTTGCCCAAAGGAAGATGAGCGATGACACCCATTACTGCGCGCATCGCCAAAGAACTTAACATTCCGACTGGCCAGGTCACGGCTGCTGTCGAGCTGTTCGACGAGGGTGCGACGGTTCCGTTCGTCGCCCGTTACCGGAAGGAAAAGACAGGAGGTCTGGACGACACGCAGCTTCGGTCGATTGAGGAGCGGCTTGGCTACCTGAGGCAGCTGGACGATCGACGCGCGAGCGTTTTGCGGTCAATTGACGAGCAGGGCAAGTTGACCGACGAACTGCGGAAAGCCATCGCAGCGGCTGCGAGCAAAGTCGAACTCGAAGACCTCTATGCGCCGTTCAAGCAAAAGCGGCGGACCAAAGCGCAAATTGCGCGTGAAGCCGGACTTGGGCCGCTGGCCGATGCATTACTGTCGAAGCCGGAACTGCATCCCGAGCAGGAAGCCGCCAAGTTCGTCAATGCTGAAAATGGGCTTCCAGACGCGCAAGCCTGCCTTGATGGTGCGCGCGCCATTTTGATTGAGCGTATCGGAGAGAATGCGCAGCTCATCGGTGGCTTGCGCGAGAGGCTGTGGAACTCGGGCAGGCTTGCTTCGAAGCTTGCCAAGGGGAAGGCTGCCGAGGGCGCAAAGTATTCGGACTACTTCGAATTCGATCAAGCCATTCGGGACTTGCCTTCTCACCGAGCACTAGCGCTGCTACGCGGCCGAAATGAAGGCTTTCTTAGTCTCGGCCTAGATATCGCTTTCGATCCAAGCCGCGAAACGCATCCCGCGATTTCCAGGATCATGGCCGCGTTCAATATCAACGATCACGGTCGGCTCGCCGATGTCTGGCTGGTTGAGACAGCGCGCCAAGCGTGGAAGTTAAAGCTTCATAAGTCGCTTTCCACCGACTTGATCGCACGGCTGAAAGAGCAGGCAGACAAAGCCGCAATCGACGTATTCAAGTCAAACCTCAAGGACCTGCTGCTGGCGGCTCCCGCGGGACCACGCGTTACCATGGGCCTCGACCCTGGAATTCGCACGGGCGTCAAAGTTGCTGTGGTCGATACTACCGGCAAGCTACTGGATTGCGCCACCGTATATCCGCACCCTCCCCGCAACGACTGGCAGGGAGCTTTGAGGGGGCTTGCGGGGCTGTGCAGAAAGCACAAGGTCACTGTCGTCGCCATAGGAAATGGCACGGCTAGCCGGGAAACCGATAAACTTGCTGATGACCTTGTTCAGCACCTCGGCGATCCCAAACCGATGAGAGTCATAGTGTCGGAAGCTGGCGCGTCGGTCTATTCAGCCTCCGAACTTGCCGCCAAGGAATTCCCTGGCCTCGATGTCAGCCTGCGCGGGGCGGTTTCGATCGCACGGCGGCTGCAGGACCCACTCGCCGAACTCGTCAAGATCGATCCGAAGGCAATCGGAGTCGGCCAATACCAGCACGACGTTGACCAGGGGGAACTCGCACGTTCACTGGATGCGGCTGTCGAAGATTGCGTGAATTCCGTCGGTGTTGACATCAACACCGCCTCGGCGCCCTTGCTGGCACGTGTTGCCGGTCTCAACACAGCGATCGCCCAGAACATCGTCTTGCACCGAGACGACAACGGTGCCTTCAAGAAGCGGACAGAAATCAAGAAGGTCGCGCGGCTCGGGCCCAAGGCATTCGAACAGGCCGCTGGCTTTCTACGTATCATGAATGGTTCGAATCCGCTCGATGCCTCGGCGGTCCACCCTGAAACCTATAAGCTGGTTGAACGAATGGCGGCGGCGACTAAGAAACCGCTGAAGGCCATGATTGGCGATAGCGCCTTCCTGCGTTCGCTGGAACCTCAGCGATTTGCCGATGAACAATTCGGCGTACCGACGGTGACCGATATTCTTTCTGAATTGGAAAAGCCCGGCCGGGATCCGAGGCCCGAATTCAAGACCGCAAATTTCCAAGACGGGGTTGAAAAACTCTCAGATCTCCGCCCGGGCATGGTGATGGAAGGCGTCGTAACGAATGTCACAGACTTTGGCGCCTTTGTTGATGTAGGGGTGCATCAGGATGGACTGGTGCATGTCTCTGAGTTGGCCGACCGCTTCGTCAAAGACCCGAGAGATATCGTCAAGGCTGGTGCCATAGTGCGTGTTCGCGTCAAGGACGTCGATGTGGACCGCAA
>JAJFHK010000248.1 GCA_021775655.1 Filomicrobium sp.
GACCTCAATCTCGAACGCTATTATTCTGATCGCTCGGGCATCGAAATCGATAAAGCGAAACGCCAAGCGAAACGCGAAGCTGTTGCTCCGCTCAAACAATTCATGATCCGCATTGCCGAAGATGCCAGCCGCGTCTGGGCAGAAAAATCGCCGCAACCGGTTCACGCGAAGTGCGCTCTCATCTGGTTGACCAATTGGGCTGAAAGCGGTGCACTGTTAGGGACGATGTCGAGCAAGCAGTCCAAATACGAACGCAAATGGGCGCTGGCAGGCTTGGCGATGTCCTACGTCAAACTCCGTCCATTCGCGAACGGCAAGCAAAGAAAACAGATCGATCCTTGGCTCATCGACCTCGCCGACCGATGCCGCGCATTTTTCGAGGACCGGGGCCGCAAAAGAAACAATCACTGGTACTGGCTCGGCCTGGGCCTCGCAGCCGTCGGCCTTACAACCGACAGTCAACGCCATTGGGACGACGCCCGGCGCATCATGCAAGACGCGGCAAATGACATTGAAGCTGACGGGACCTTGCCGATGGAGCTGATGCGCGGGAAACGCGCGCTCCACTACCACAATTTCTCTGCTCAACCGCTGTTTTTCATGACCGAACTGGCTCGCGCGAAGCAGGAAGACTGGTCAGCCTACAACAATGGGGCAGTCCATCGCTTGGCCCAGCTGATGATCCGAACTGCCAACTGTGCTACACCGGCAGAATTGAAAGACTTCAACAAACTCGCCGGAACCGACCGGCAGGAGCAGATAAAACCGCAAGACCTTCTCGGTATCTGGCTTGGCTTTTATGCTTACCGCCATCCAGCCAGCGGAATCTGCTTCTCCTCCGGCAACAGCTTATCGGGCTACAAAAGGCCATCGAACTCCCACCGCCTCGGCGGCGATCTGCTGACACTCAACCACGCTCTTGCCGCTTACAAAAAATGACCTTCAATCCAAACCGGATAACGTCATACCAACCAATGCCAAACTCCTGCGATGCCTTAAGGACAACCAGCCCAATTACAACGACAATGGCGATCCTGCTCCTCGCCATCTTATTTGTTAGCACCGTCACATCGACACGAGCCATTGCCGGACCCGCCGACGATATCCTTCCCATCTGGCGCGAAGTCTTCGCGCGTCCCGATACAAGTCTCGCTAAAATCCCTGCACCGAACAGCAATCCATTAACGCGCGCAAAAATCCAACTCGGCGAAAAGCTCTTTAATGACACCCGCCTCTCCGGCAACCGAACACGCTCGTGCGCCACCTGTCATGACTCTAACCACGCTTTTACCGACGGTCGTAGGCAAGCAGCACCGCTGGACGGAAAAACGAAGCTCGCCAACACACCACCACTTCTCAATCTCGCTTGGGCAAAGCGGTTGTTCTGGGATGGCCGCGCAAAGAGTCTCGAAGAGCAGGTTCGCTTTCCAATTGAGCATTCGCAGGAAATGGCCTCTTCTTGGGACAAGATTGCGAAACGCCTGACATCGGATTCGACTTTGGAGGAACTCTTCCGCGGCGCATTTCCAACAGCCTCAATCCCGAGCCGCGAAAATATTTCGTCGGCCATTGCGAGTTATGAGCGCAGCCTGATTACGCCGCCCTCGCGTTTCGACAAATTCGTCGGAGGTGACATCGACGCGCTGACTCAAAAGGAGATTGCAGGCTTCAAACTTTTTGTCGGAAAGGCCGGTTGCGTTCCCTGCCACAGCGGATGGCGCCTAACTGACGACCGCCTACATCACACGGGCCGATCAAGGGACGCTGTTAAAACCCCGACGCTTCGCGGACTAGCACTGACAGCCCCCTACATGCACAACGGCTCACTCGCGTCGATCAGCGAAGTCCTGGCTCACTACACAGCGCTGTCTCCAAACAACCGTTCGCTATCGACCAACCTCACTCGACCGTTAAGTCTTACGAGTGAGGAAAAAATTGCCTTGATCGCCTTTCTAATATCAATCGAATAAGGACTGGAATGGCCCTCTGATCTCTTGTTGCAACGCAGCAAAAACTCGGCCCGCACAAGGTGGCTGGCCTGCGGCAGATCAAGGTCTGTGCGAATTCATTTCGCCAGCGCTAGCCACCTTAGGAAATTGGCACAAAATCAGCATCATTCAGGAATTTTAATTCATAGGAGAAGAATCAATCATTTACATCAGACTTCTCGTGCAATAGCCTACTTTTGTACAGTGATCAGTCTCCGGAACACATTCCGTCTTGACGGGATCCTCCGGTTGTTCTGATAGAAATCGAAAAGCCACGCCGTACGATAGTGTCAACCCCGCAGACGCTACGTTCAGCGAGGCCTACCGGGGGGTTTCCCCTGGATAACGCTCTCGGCGGCGCCCTCTGCTGAGAGCGTTATTTATTTGCCCTACTAAGGGCCCTGCTTGCGTAGGCAATCTTATTGAGAGAAGGCGCTATTCCGCGGGGGCTAATGCAACATTGCTGCTCGCTGGACATCTTTTGAGGCTAGTCGGAGCTTTTTTCCACACAAAAGTTTCGCTCAAATCCTTGCTGCCAAGATACCCCATCACCTGAATCTCATTGTCGTTGAGGTGAGTAACTTCGACGTCAAACTTTTGGCCGAACTCCGGGTCAAAAATCCATCCTCCGTCCCAAACACCCACACCCATCAGCGCGGCATCTCCTATGATTACGGTCCCGCACGCCTCAGCCGGGGCGCCCTCACGCACCCAAACCACATGCCCGCAGAGTTTGCCGTTACAAAGATTGAATTCAATCGCACCATCACCGCGATGATCCAAGTACACACCTAGCGAGCGTGATGAATTTGGAAATGGAGCGCTAACAGAAGCATTTGCTAAGGCCAAGGCGGGTGGGGGAGGACCACTCAAACCTATCGCAAAGGTCAGCACCATCACGCCCCAGATCATTACCCCCATATCAACTTCGGTTAGTTTCATTTTGAGCCCCGCAGCAATTAGTCTCAACGCGCAGATCAAACCACACCGCCATAATATGAGACGATGTGCCCCTTGTCTTACAAGATGACCACATGCCGAGTGATTCGCTACAAGTTATCAAAATAAAAAATCATCGTGTGCCTGTGCGGTTGCAACCGCAGGCACGAAAAAGCCCGCAGCGAACCTCCGGGCTTCGGTCGTATTTCAATGTTCGGAAAAATCCTCAGTGACCGATCAGCGGCACTCTTGGCGAAGAATCCA
>JAJFHK010000249.1 GCA_021775655.1 Filomicrobium sp.
GCGCTGATGGCGCTTCTGGAGCAACGCAAGAAGCAGTTTGCGTCCGAAGGCCTTTTCGACGAGGCGCGGAAGAAACCATTGCCGTTCTTGCCCCGCGTGGTCGGCATTGTGACGAGTCCGACGGGAGCTGTCATTCGCGACATGTTGCACGGCTTCAACGAACGGTTCCCGACACATGTCATTGTCTGGCCGGTGCGGGTACAGGGCGACAGTTGTGCTGCCGAAGTGGCCGCAGCGATCCGAGGCTTCAATTCGATTCCGAGCGGTGGCGCGGTGCCGCGCCCGGACGTGCTGATTGTTGCGCGCGGAGGTGGCAGCCTTGAAGATCTTTGGGGATTCAACGAAGAGATTGCCGTGCGCGCCGCTGCGGAAAGCGAGTTGCCGCTGATTTCGGCAGTCGGCCATGAAACAGATTGGACACTCATTGATCTCGTCGCTGATGCTCGCGCACCCACACCCACGAAAGCCGCTGAGTGGGTGGTTCCTAAACACTCTGAACTGCTCGACCGTCTGGGACAGAACACCCAGCGCCTTCGCATAAGTCTGCGCCGCAAGCTTGAAAGCGTATCCGATCGGCTCAAGGCAGCAGCGCGCGGCCTGCCAAAACGCGATGTGCTTCTTGCCGAGCCGCGCCAGCGTCTGGATCGTTGCGATCATCTCTTGAGAGCGGGTCTACTTGCATCGACAAACAAATGCAGTCTTCGGCTTATGCGTGTCACCACACGCCTTGCGCCTGGATTGCTCAGCGCTCGAATTTCCAAGTGCCGTGAATTGCTGGCTGGTGCTGACAATCGCGGGCGGCAAGCTTTGATGCGCACCACGGGCCGCCGACGAGTCCGGTTCGAAGGTGCGCTCGGGCGGTTGCGGCCGTCAACGCTGCAGACCCAGCTGCGCCAATCCCGCGAACGTCTGACAAGCCTCTCCGGCCGTGGCCATCAAGCATACTTGACCGACCAGATGTCCCGCCGTCAGCGCCTGACGTCGCTCGGCAAACTGCTGCAAAGTCTCAGCCATCACGACGTCCTTGCACGTGGGTTTGCGCTGGTGCGCGATGCCCAAGGGACAATGGTGCGTTCATCGAATGGGCTTAACACCGGTGGCAAGGTCGAGATTGAATTCGCCGATGGCCGCGCTAGCGCTCAGATTATGAGCTTGAGCAAAAAGTCATCGGGCCCGCCACCAACCGAAACCGATGGGAAGCAAACGCAATCGAAACCTGCTACATTGGAGAAGCCTTCGTCATTTTCGTCGGATGGCGAAGCTCGGCGGCCGACACGCAAGGGCCGCAATCCCGATCAGGGGACATTGCTCTAGTTTAAGCGTAATCTTCGCAGACTGATCGCTGTCAAATTGCACTAATTTAAGCGCAACCTTCGCTGCCAGATCGCTGTCAAGCAGTTGTTTCAAAGGCCCGCCTTGACGGTTTTGCGTTGACGCGGCATCAAGACACGCTGCGCATGCAATCTCAGTGGCCGTCATTACCAGGGGGAACGAAATGAACCGGTTGGAAACGCTGTTCGGCCTCAATGGTGAAGCGACGGTCCGTTATCTCGATGGCGAGTTTCAGGTCATTTCGTCGGGAGACTTTGTGCGTTGCGCCGTCACCGGCAAACCGATCAATCTCGACGATCTACGCTATTGGAGCGTTGAGCAACAAGAAGCCTATGCCACTCCTGATATTTCCAACAAACGCTTTCTCGATTTGCGAAAGTGTTCTGCCCGATAATTGGGCACTCGCGAGTGGCACGTTCTCATACTTGTGACAACGACGCAGGATCGATTAACTCCTCCAGCCGCGCCAAATCGCTGCTGTCGAATACCATCTCGATCGGTAGCGACTCGGTTCGTCTTGCCAACTCGGCCAATGCTCCGCCCGTTGCACGTAGTCGCATCTGATCTTTCTGTGTTGTGACCAGCGTTGCATCATTCGCATCCGCCAACGCGATCAGCGCGCGTGCGTCACCTTCAGAATAGGCATGATGGTCTTTGAAGAAGTGCTCCGCCAAGACGCTGGCTCCGGCTTCTTTTAGCGACTGAGTAAAACGGGCTGGATTGCCTATACCGGCATAGGCGATCACGCGGGCGCCGTCGAAAATCTCACTATCTGTTTGAGGTCTCAATGCACCAGAGAGGACGGGGCCAGGAAAAGCGCTGCGCAGATCCTGAAGGATGGGCGCTGTGCTACCGCCGCCATTTACGACAATGGCATCGGTCAAATCGAACTGAACATCCAGCGGCGCTCGCAAAGGTCCGGCCGGGATAACTTCGCCATTTCCTAATCCACGCGTTCCATCGACGACAGCGATGGTCAGTGTTTTCGCCAGTGTTGGATTCTGCAGGCCATCGTCCATGATGATATGCGTTACAGTCTTCGCGGCTTCGATCGCACGCGCTCCAGCAGGCCTATCTCGGGCGACCATCGTTGCTGCAACATCGGCAAGCAGGAGTGGCTCATCACCGACTTCGCGCGCTGTATCTACTGCCGGATTGACCCATACCGGCCCGGACTGCCGCCCTGAATAACCACGGGTCAGGAATGCCGGGGTATGACCGCGTTCCTTGAGAAGCTGGGCAATGAGCAAGGAGAGCGGGGTCTTGCCAGTGCCACCCGCTGTGAAATTGCCAACACAGATGACAGGCAGGGAGGCGGTAAATGCATGAGTACTCGTCAGGCGGCGCGTGCCAGCCCATGCATAGACGCGCGAAACCGGCTTCAAGGCCCGGACGCGCACATCCTCCGCTTCGGCCCCGTACCACCACGACGGTTCCTCAAGAGGCACGATCGAGTTCCTCGGAATTGGCAGCGGTTGCCGGAAGCATTGTGATGAGGGCGTTGAGGGTCTTATCCAATGCACCTGACAACTGATTGACGGCGACGGCGCCGTTGGTGCGCAAACTGGCAAGTGCGGCTTCGTCGGCGAGAAGTTTGCTCACGGCCTCAGCCAAATCCGCCGCATTGGATACGTCGAGGACCGCGCCGCAAGCCCGCAGATTGTCATAGACATCCTGGAAATTTCCTGTCGAGGGACCCGTCAGTACCGCAACGCCATGGCGGATAGCCTCGATAGGATTTTGCCCGCCCTTGTCGACAAGTGAGCCGCCTATCAGCGCGATTGGAGCAAGCGCATAGAGCGTGCCGAGTTCGCCAATGGTATCGGCGATATAGATGTCTGTCCCCGTATCGGGCAATTGACGAAGAGAGCGTTGTGCAACGCGCAGGCCTCTGGCCTTGGCCATTTCTGCGATCGCCGTGCCGCGCTCAGGGTGGCGTGGTGCGATGATTGTCAAGAAACCGTCGTTGGCACTGGCGATGATCCGGTGTGCGTCGGCAACTATTTCGTCTTCGTCGGGGTGCGTACTCGCTGCGATGTATCCCTGCCTGCCTGCCGCGGCCGCAACTAGTTCGTCGTAGGCCTGTTGGTCGACAGGCAATGGCGGCGCATCGATCTTGAGGTTGCCTGCAACGTCAACGCGTCTTGCACCGAGTTCGTTGAACCAGCGGGCGAATGTGGCGTTCTGGGCAACAACAAGATCAAGGCGGTTGAATAATGGGGACGAGAGTCCCGGCCGTTTGCGCCAGCGTTGATAGCTGCGCCTCGACATGCGTGCGTTAATGAGCATCAGCGGTATGTTTCTGGCTGACGTTTCAAAGATCAGGTTCGGCCAGATTTCGGACTCTGTGAAAATTGCGGCGTCGGGCCGCCAGTGAGAAATAAACCGGCGTGCGAAATTCGGTGTGTCGAGAGGGACGAACTGGTGGATTGCAGTGTCGCCAAGCCGCTCCAGGGCGAGCTGGGCGGACGTGCGCGTGCCAGTTGTCAGCAGGAACTGCGCATTCGGGCACCTGTTACGTATCCCCTCAATAACGGGAAGGATTGCATTGGTTTCACCGACGCTTGCCGCATGCAGCCAGATGAGAGTTCCATCAGGTCGTGCGGTTCCCGTGCGGCCATAGCGCTCAGAACGCCGGCGCGGGTTTTCCTTGCCCTGTCGCTCTCGGTATCCAAGCACCACCGGAGCGGCCGTTTCGAGGACCCGGGTTGCGGCACGGTAGGTTTTAAGCCCGAGCCCGGTCGGCAATGGCGGGAGTGCTCGATCCCGGGCACCCGGTGGTGTTGACCGTGTCGGGTCAGCCCCGGCGATTGCGTAGGCGCGCGCCGTCGTCTCGTTAAGCGATCCCTCAAGTCTGGCTCGCAGGGCCTCCTGTTCCTCATCTGAAGCATCGCGCGGTACGTAAATCGGCTCGCCCATGGCGAAACCCAGATTTGAGTATGGCAGGTTGAGCGTCAGGCGGCTCCAGGTGTTGAGTGCGTGGTATCGCGACGTGGCGGCTGCCAACGGCAGGATCGGACGTCCTGACAGTCGCGCAAGTGTAATGATGCCTATGCCCGCGCGCCGGGCCGGGCCGGGTGGAACGTCTGCAGTAATGACGATATTGGCGCCGTCCTTCAGGGCCGTCACTGAAGCTTTCAGCGCGTAGACTCCGCCTCGGTCCTTGCGGCGGCCACCTGCGCCTGCGCCTCGAATCAGCTCAACACCGATACGCTCCATAGCTTCGCCGATCAGATCAGCGTCGCCGTGGCGAGCAACCATTGCTGCAAACCGCTGGTTTTCCGGCCGGCTCATGGCAAGCATCATGAATTGCCCATGCCAGCATGCACAAATCGCCGGATTCAGCTCAACAAATCGCTCCTGCATGTCCGGGGGATCAAAGCGATGCTGGCTGGTGCGCGAGACGAAGTGGATCATGCGCGCGAGGTTTGCGCCTGCGAATCGCATCAGTTTCGTTTTTGAGGAGTGGGA
>JAJFHK010000250.1 GCA_021775655.1 Filomicrobium sp.
GTGCAACCGTTTTGCCAGCGCCTTGTAAGCCTTGGCTATGGTCCCATCATCGGCGCCTCTATCGACGCCGAGGATCCTGTAAAAATCACGCATGCAATCCGATCGCGAATTCCCTCGCAATTCTGGTCGCAATTGAATTTGGACTTAATGTGTCGAATACCGTTTTTCTTTTTTGGGTTCAGCGTCTTATGCTGAAATTGACGATATCAACACGGAGATTAGACCCGGCGAGTCATTCTTCGCACATTGAATGCTCAAAGGCGTCTGCGATATGCGGTGGCGCTTTGGATGCCCACCCGCATCCGCGCTTAGGCCTCCTTCTTTATGGCGGATTTCGCGTTCTTGCGCTGGATCTCCTGATTTGCCAGGAACGCATGCCCTAGAATTCCGATACCCCAGCCAATTAGCGGCCACTGGAACCAGTACGTGCCAGGGCTCGTCAGCATGTCGACAACGAACAGCAGCGCGTTAACAGCGGCGAAAACGATGAAATGGATCCGAAACCCTTTATGTTGAAAGAGTTGAGTAATGTCGGTCATCGGCAACACTCCTTTTGGTTAGCCACTTGGCTGTCGCCTCGGGCTTTTCATTTGTTGGAACGATAGCAGATCCAGGCCTGCAGCGGCTTGACCATTCTCAAGCGCCGTAACGAGGACAAGCCTGCTATACCATCGTCACAGTCGCAAATTCGGCTCGGCGATGTTGATCCCAACGTAACAACTTGAAGGTTACTCGATGAATTTGTCGTTCCGTTTCGCCGTCATCGTCGCGATCGCTGCACTCTTCGTGAACTCGGGAAGTCGCGCAGCTGAGCCGCACCACACCTATACCTCGGGCGACAAAGCGGAAATTGAAGCGTGTCTTAAGACCGCGCAGCGCAAAGCCCAGCGCGCAACGGTGTGCGTTGGGGTGGCTGCACGCGCCTGTGAGCGATTACCGGAAATGTCCAGTAGCGCCGGGATCAAGGACTGCTCCCTGCGCGAGAACGCTTATTGGGACGAGATCCTGAATGACCGCTACCAGCAGCTGATAGCAAATTTCTCCAAAAAGAATGCAAAGAAGCTGCGCGCGATGCAACGGACATGGATCGCGTGGCGGAAGGAGAAGTGCGAGCTTCCCTACATGCTTTATGAAGGCGGCTCGATGGCCGGGGTGCTGGCCGCCGACTGCATTATGGCAACGACCGGTGACCGTGCGCTGGAACTTGATGCGGCGGTTATCGCGCCTTAGTGGATGCAAGAGATGGAATTAATCCTGCGCCTTTCGATCCTTAATAATGGTAATTGCTCCACTCTTGTAAAGGCCAACACCAATATTCGCCATCGGAACGGCAAGGAACATACCTATTAACCCGAACATCGAAGACAAAAGCAAGATCAAGGCGAGCTGCCATATCGCTTGCTCAGAATAATACTTAAAGCCCATACGAACCATGACGACTTCAAAGGCAACAAGTATAACACCTGTTGCACCCATGGCGACGGCAATAACATGCCAGTCTGGATGCATTTGCACCAGCGCTAAAACTCCGACAACAGCAAGCGTCATCAACATTGTGACCACAGGAATAAATGAAAAGACTCCGCAGACAACTGAAATCCCTATTGCATATCTAAATCCAAGCGCAGTCAGAAATGCCACAAGGACAGGAGCAAGAAACAGAAACCCCGAAAATAGAAGCTTCACATACTTAGACATTTCTCGATTGACGACATCGGAGATCATATCGAAGTCGACCCGCACAACTCCACCAAGAACCGTCGGCTCTCCTGGTGCATTCTCGGCCGGAGAACTCATAACATCCTTTGAAAAGAAGAATGCCAAGGTTGGAATGAAGAACATGTAGATAATAAAAAGTGCCATGTTGCTAAAAAGCTCTCGCGCTATCGCAATCAACGCAACACTCACCCTATCGACAGTGCTTTTTGCCATATCTGCAAACAACGATGAATACTCAACCGGAATAATCCTTGACAATAAATCGACCGCCTGAGGAAGATCTAACGCAATACTCGAAAAATCGGAGGCAATCAAAGGCATCGCAACGCCGATCGTAAACAAAATTATTCCGAGTGAAACCAAAAAGCACAACACAGCCCCAACTACGCGTGTTGTGAAAATGCGTTGACTGACTGCCAATACGGGCTGAAGTGCAAATGAGATAATTATAGCGATCAACAATGGGAATGCGACGTGATCAATGAAATTGATCGAAAGCGTCGCCCCGATCGGCAATAAAAAAATTTCAAAAAGGATAAATAAAGTCCTGACCATAATATGCTGCCCCACCCCAGAACGATATCAATGCTGAAACATTCGCCTGAAGAGAGGCCCTAGTCAATCGAAAGCCGCCCTCGATAAGAGCACGCGGCGGCGCTCAGCATTGCAACGATTGTGGAAACTTGATCCCACCAAGTCGCTCGGGCCATTAGCGTGAGCGCTCAAGCAGGGTGAGCGTCGAGGCATCCGGCACGCCACAGAAGTAGTTATCAAGCGCACGGGTAAAGAGGCTTTCTCCAGGTGAGGCGTCTGCAAACAATGTCATCGACGAGTGGAACTTCATCCAATCGGGATCGCCGAAAATCGTCTGTGCTGTCTTGCCATCAATGTCGAGCACAAGAGAAGTGCATTCGGCAAGGCGGGGACCGAGAGCTGCGTGGGCGAGGTAGGCTTCGGCCTCGAAATGCGAAACAATTGAAAAGCGGCGCGCCGTCGGACTTTGACCCAGGCCCGCGATCTGGGGAAATACAAACCACATCCAGTGGCTTTGCTTTCGTCCAGCCTTCAACTCGCAAAGAACGTCGTCGTAGACGCTATGCTGAGCCTTGACGAAGCGGTCGAGGTCGAAAGGGTCCGTTGGCGTTGACGATGCGGTCGGCATTCAACCAGCTTACATGCTTCTTGGTGACTGCCACAGGGATAGTCATCAAGCCCAAACTGATGTGGACTGCGGGCGCGCAAACCAGTTGCAACTGTGAGGGTCGATGTTGCGCCTTGACCGTGGCACGGTAGTTTCATTCTCTGAGCACTACGATACAGCGGCGTTAATTGCAGCCGCGAAGGGTCAGGAAACACGCCATGGGATCAGAAGTTGATCGAGCTAAGGTCGTCAGGCCGGGCGAGACCTACGTCGGCCAACAGGGGTTCACCTATCAGGCTGGCGTCTCACGCGGGACAGTCGGCGAAACGGACGTTTGCATGAACGTCCTGCCGATGCCTGCGGGGGCGAAAGCCAAGTCGCACTTCCATAAAGATATCGACACCATTGCTTATCTCCTGGAGGGCCGGTGCTCCGTATACTACGGCGACCGTCTCGAACTTCGTGCCGAGCTGAAACCGGGCGAGCAGATGTTCATGCCGCGCGACGTACCTCATGCCCCCGTCAACGATAGCGGCGCGCCCTGCACCTGGATCGTCGTACATTCATCCGGCGACGACCAGGACGACATCGTGATGACGCCGGAGCTTGATGCGCTGCTGCCTGAAACATAGCCGGTGGTGTTTGCGATCACGCCTACCTCACGCAGCTGTCAACATGCCGCCGCACATGGTGATCCCGCCGGAACAGATTTTCTAATCCAGTGATTGCATTTGTCCGTAGTCAACAACGCAAGCAGATCAAAAGTTTCGGTAATGATCATGAGCAATTCTTCATTCGGCGCCCTCAAGACCAAGCTGCAAAAGGCAGGGGCAACGGATGATTATAAGATCATCCGAAAAGCTTGAGTTTGAGGGTCGTAGTCGCCCCTTAACTTTGCAATCCCGGGGTGTACCTCCCCCGGCACTCGTTGCCGGGGACCCCGGGATGCATTGCGTCTATTCAGTCGCCTCCGGTCAATTCAGGATCGGGCAAAACGGTCTGCACAAAAGTCGCGCTGAGATGAATATCGGTCGTCTCCAGGCTGCCTGGGCCGAGGTTCTCGAACTTGTGCGGCGTGCCCTCAGGGGCAAGCAGGATCATGCCCGCCACCGCAACGACTTTCTCATCTCCCAGAGTGAAGCACGCACGGCCCTGCCTGACGATGAAAACCTCGTCATAGGGGTGCGAGTGAAGCGGCGGTCCGCTGCCGATCTTATCGCTCTCGAAAAACAATACCGTGACGTCCGTTCCTAGGTGTTCGCCTTCAAAACGGCCGTGCCACGATTTTTCGTCGCGCGCCCAGTCGGAGCGTTGCAGTATTTTCGGTTTCCGACCCACTCCAGGTCTCCTTTCACCGCGTAAATGAGCCGTACCGGACATGACCCGGCCAGTCACGTTTTCGTCGGCAAGGCATCGGCATGCATAGGGCGACGATCATACGTCAATGATCGCCTGATAGTTGGCGGCGAGTTGAAGCGAAATACCTCGAGGCCATCGGCGCTTCGCCTCTGCGCTTCTCAAACCCACGCGATCACCGGTACTGCTTAAGCTTGACACGTCGTTGGATGCGCTCTCAGCCCGCAAGAACGTGCTAACTTTTCAAAGAGCCTTATCGCAAACTTCGCTGACTGGACGACTGAATATGAAGACTATTGATTTTGGCGCGCTGTGGGC
>JAJFHK010000026.1 GCA_021775655.1 Filomicrobium sp.
AGTGGCGGTCGTCCCGCTGAAAAAATCGTATCCGGCAAGGTCGAGATTCTGGCCGATGCCGTTGGTTTCCAAAAATCAGTCGTTTAAGTGCCGACCTCTAATGCGGGATATGGTTCGTTATCTCCAGTAATATCGGAAAAATGAATGCCTATTCGATCTTTTAAGGATGTGCCGATGCTTCAGTTCAATGCCGCGCGCAGAAATTGCTATCGCGTGCCACCGCTAACCCGGCTGGACTGTAATGCATGAAAGAATTTTGAAATGTTCGCTGTCGCGCCAGGAACTTTGATTGCAATAATTTGCCGGCTGCCGGCTGCCGGCTGCCGGCTGCCGGAAATTTCAGTCTGCCGATTATAGGTATTGCCGCAAACGGGTGTTGGAAAGTTTCTTAGAGTAAAAGTCTAATAGTAATGGGCAAACAAAACCCCCGCAGTTCTGGGGGTGACCCATGAAGTGCGGGGGAGGACGGCCGTTTCGTTGAGGAGGTCACGTTGAAAGCGGCCGATCAAAGAGTCGTGTTGGGTTTAGCGTTTGGCGCACTGGGCGAGCTGCTGATCGCGTTCTTGGGCGGCGCTCTTCCATTCATCGGGCGCAACACCCTTGCACCACTGAAGATGGCGTCCGAGGTCGGCATGCCAGGCAATTCCGTCGAAGCCGCACTTCAGGCGCTCATTGTCCTGCTGTTGCTTGAGGGCGGTTGCTGCATACCACTGGCATGTTCCTTGGGCCTGCGCGGATGCGACAAGTCCAAGCTGACCGGCAACGGCAGCAACTACGATGAGAGCTTTGCGTGTCGAGAGCACCTTGATAATCTCCATTCCTCGGCTCTGGTCGGCAATTGCCGTCCGATTGAGCCCACCTCTTGTTGCGGACTGGGCCGTCCTGTCGCCACTTTATCCAACCATCGCCGGTTGAGACCCGAGAAAGCGACCAGTTGGGGCATTCTTTTTCGTCGCGGAATGCCAAAAAGCATCACCTCATGCCAGCAAACTAGCAAAAGCGATATGAACCCGCACTGAATGGGTTTCCGTCGGTAACAATAGGGGAAATGGGCCCTTTCCGTGCCCGATCGGGGGCTTGGTAGTGCACAGTGTAGCAACCCGGTCACGGGCTGGTTTCCTAGGTTTGGATTGTTCACGGTTGATCGCCGGGGTCAGGCAGCCTCCCAACAACGAATCGCCTTAGGTTCGGTTCGTCGATACCCTACCGAATTCAGCGAGATCAAATGCCCGCCGCTTCCCAACGAGATATGGATGAGACGTTGCTGCTTGCCGATGCCCAGCGCATTCTACAGAGCGTGTTTGGTTACAAGGCATTCCGCTCGCACCAGGAAGGCATCATCGGCGCGCTTATCGGCGGCGGGGACTGTCTGGCGTTGATGCCGACGGGCGGGGGAAAGTCGTTATGCTACCAGATTCCCTCGCTGGTCCGGAGTGGAACGGGTATTGTCGTTTCGCCTCTGATCGCGCTGATGCAGGACCAGGTCGATGCGTTGAAAGAGCTTGGCGTCAAGGCGGCGTTCCTCAATTCGAGTCTGAGTTTTCCAGAGCAGATTGAGGTCGCCGACCGACTGCGTGCCGGGACACTTGACCTTCTTTATGTTGCGCCGGAGCGACTGGTGCAGGAACGCATGCTGGACCTTCTCTCGGCGTGCGAAATTTCGCTGTTCGCTATCGATGAAGCGCATTGCGTTTCGCAGTGGGGACACGACTTTCGCCCCGAGTATCAACGATTGCGAATCCTCGCCGAACGCTTTCCAAGCGTACCGCGGGTGGCGTTGACTGCAACGGCCGACGAGCGCACACGCGAAGAGATCGTGCGTGAATTGAAACTTGAGTCGGCAGCGCGGTTTGTTGCCAGTTTCGACCGGCCCAATATCCGATATCGCATTGCCGAACTTGGCGGCACTTCGGCGCGCGAGAAGCTTTGGCAGTTTTTAGCTGCCGAGCATGCCGAAGACGCCGGAATCGTCTATTGCCTGTCACGGCGCGGCGTCGAGGAGACGGCTGCTTGGCTGACCCGCAAGGGGCGAACGGCATTGCCATATCATGCCGGCCTGCCTGCGGATCAGCGCGCCAAGACTCAGGCACGGTTCCTGGCCGAGGATGGCGTCATTATTTGCGCTACCATCGCGTTCGGTATGGGTATCGATAAGCCGGACGTGCGCTTTGTTGCCCACCTCAATTTGCCGAAGTCGGTCGAGGCCTACTACCAGGAAACCGGCCGCGCGGGCCGTGATGGCGACCCAGCCGACGCTTGGATGGCATACGGCCTTCAAGACATCATTCAGCAGCGACAATGGATTGAATCGGGCGAGGGATCGGAAATACATAAGCGTGTCCAGCGTCAAAAGCTCGACGCGCTGATCGGGCTTGCCGAAATGGTTGGTTGCCGCCGCCAGCCGCTGCTTGCCTACTTCGGCGAAACGCTGTCGGAGCCTTGCGGGAACTGCGACAACTGCCTGGAGCCGCCAACGACGATCGACGGTACGGTTGCCGCACAAAAGGCACTCTCTGCGGTCTACCGCACTGGGCAACGGTTTGGTGTCGGCTATCTCGTCGATATCCTGACAGGCAAGGAGAATGAGCGAGCGATTTCTAACAACCACGATAAACTTGCGGTGTTCGGCGTTGGCAACGATCTTGATGCTGCCGCGTGGCGCAACCTTTACCAGCAGCTCGTAGCCGCTGGGCACCTCGTAGGAGACGGCGAGGGTTATGGGACGCTGCAGCTCACGGAGTCGGCGCGGCCCTTGTTGCGCGGCGAGTCGACATTTCGAATGCGCGAAATAAAGAAGGTGATCGGTCGTGGTTCACGATCGGGGAAACGAGGTGAGCGTACGAAGCCTGCTGCGGTACCGCCGCAGAACGCAGCGCTTTATGAAGAGTTGAAGCAGTTGCGTGCGCGATTGGCGGCCGATGCCAAAGTACCGCCTTACGTTATCTGCCATGATCGAACGCTCTTGGAGCTTGCCGACAAGCGGCCTGCGAACAAGATGGCACTCGCCGACATCACCGGGCTTGGTACCGTCAAGATCAAGCGTTATGGCGACGAGCTATTGGGAGTCGTTGCCGGCAAGCCGAAACACCCGCTTTTGAATAACAAGTTTTCCGCAACGATCAACGCGACACTTGCACTTCATCTTGAAGGGTTCGACGCTGAAACCATCGCGGCGAAGCGTGAGGTGCAGCTTGCGACGATATACGGACACTTTGCCGATGCAATCGAAGCGGGACTTTTGACATGTGACGATGTCTTGTTGCTCGAACCTCAGGATCTCGATTCGATTCACACGGCCTTCGAGACATGCGAGACGCTTGAATCGGGGAAGCTTGGTCCAGCGCACGCGGCCCTTGATGGTCGGTTTGATCTGGGATTGCTTAAATGCATTCTCGCGGAACTGGTTTAGTTGGTCCGTCCTAAATTCGTTGTGGTTCGTGAGCGGACAAGGAGGGCGTGGCAAGGTTGTGACCCTGGCTGCCATGCCGG
Source organism: Filomicrobium sp. (assembly GCA_021775655.1). GTDB lineage: Bacteria > Pseudomonadota > Alphaproteobacteria > Rhizobiales > Hyphomicrobiaceae > Filomicrobium. The sequence goes on from JAJFHK010000026.1 coordinate 3,490, forward strand.
AGCGAGCTGGGCCCGGGTCGGTCGCATCGTTCCAAGACTTTGTGCTAAGGACGGTCAGAAAACTTTCGTTCCAGATTCAAGTGTCCTCAGGCAGGTGTGCCGTCAACGAAACGCAAACGAGCGCCACGACCCCATTGGAACCTCACGAACTCACCGTTCGGGCGGTTTTGACAGGAATGGTGACAGGTGCGTTGCTGACTCCATGCAACGTATATAGCGGCCTCAAGATCGGCTGGACATTCAACATGTCGGTGGGGGCCGGCTTGATTGGCTTGGCAATTTGGTCGGCTGCTGCAAACGTCTTCGGCACGCGCCCCTGGTCGTTGCGCGAAAACAATATCAACCAGACCGCAGCTTCCGCATCCGCTTCCATCATCTCTGCCGGTCTCGCCGCTCCGATTCCAGCGCTTGCACTCCTTACGGGCCAGACATTACCGCTTCACGTTTTGTCTGTCTGGCTATTGGTGGTCAGCCTTTTAGGCGTTGTCGTCGCTGCCGGATTGCGTCACCAGCTCCTCGTGCGCGAGCGGCTTCATTTTCCGTCTGGGGTTGTTACCGCTGAAACCATGACCGATATCCACGCCGGTGGCGCGGAGGCCGGCGCACGTATCCGGCTTCTTGGATTGATGGCCGCATTCAGTGCCAGCTTGAAATCTTTGGTAACGGCTTATGGTATTGGGCCAATTGCCCCGGCGCTGCGATGGGACCTGATCGTGGCGGGTGGCAAACCAGTCAAGTTGACGGCGATGAACCTTGGGGTTGCACTAGACCCGTCCCTCCTCATGGTTGGCGGTGGCGCCATCGCTGGCTTGCGCATAGGCGTATCGATTCTTTTCGGTGCGGCTATTGCGTGGTGCTTCCTAGCGCCGATGGTTCTGGAGTACGGCTGGGCAAAGCCTGGCACGTCGTCGGGCGTATGGTTTGGTCCTCTCGTTGAATGGCTGCTATGGCCCGGCGCGACTTTAATGGTGACGGCCGCGCTAACGGCGTTTTTGATCTCTGTCGCGCGTGCATTGGCGCGAAGAGGCATCAAGAAAAAACGCGATTACAGCAGTCCCAGTGGTGATAGCGATGTCGTTCACCACACGTTTAATACGAATGCTCTCTGGTTCTCGTTCATTTGTGTGATGATCACCGTCGTGGTCGCGCAGACGATGATTTTCTCCATTGGGCTCTTCGAAGCCGTTCTGGCGGTCGGCCTGAGTTACGTCCTGGCGATTGTCGCGGCTCGGGTTTCTGGTGAGACCGCAATTACGCCGATTGGCGCTCTTGGAAAGATAACGCAGCTTACCTTTGGTGCGATTTCACCCGGCCAGATGACGACCAATCTGATGACTGCCAACGTGACTGGTGGCGCTGCGGGGCAATGTGCCGATCTGATGCATGATCTCAAGACAGGACAACTGATCGGCGCCAATCCCTCGTTTCAGTTGATTGCGCAGGTCTTTGGCATCCTGACCGGATCGCTCGTTGGGGCTATCACCTATCTTGTTCTCATTCCGTCTCCCCAGACGCAACTCGTCACTGCGGAATGGCCTGCGCCGGCGGTCGCCACTTGGAAAGCAGTTGCTGAAGTCTTGTCGGAAGGCATTGCCTCAATGCCCACTGGCACCGTTTTCGCCATGACAATTGCCGGTATGGCAGGAATTGCATTGGCTGTCCTTGAGGCGTGGCTGCCGGAAGAACGTAAGCACTTCGTCCCGAGCGGCTCCGCCATGGGGTTGGGCTTCGTCATTCCCGCCTGGAATTCGTTGTCACTTTTTTCCGGGGCAATATTGGCCGCCGCGTTCACCTGGGCCTATCCGGGGATCGCAAAGAAGCGTCTGGTCGTCATTGCCGCCGGACTCATTGTTGGAGAAAGCCTGGCGGGCGTTGGCGGGGCGCTGTGGAGCATGCTTCACTGACCTGAAAACGGTGTGAAAGGATTACTACAATGGCCGTCTCCGCTCACACGATCCACCGGCGGCATTGCCATCATGTTTGGGATCGTTCTCTCGCCCCGATCCTCACTGTTGCATCGGGCGAACGTATCACTTTCGATGTGACCGATGCGTCTTCGGGCCAGATCACACCGGACGCAACCGCTGCGGTTTTTGCCAACTATGACAGCGCACGCGTGAACCCGGTAACCGGACCGGTCTATGTCGAGGGAGCCGAACCCGGTGATGTCCTGGTGGTATCGTTGGATGGATATGCGCCTTCGGGCTGGGGTTGGACCGCGATCATCCCGGGTTTCGGGCTCCTGGCAGATGATTTCAAAGAGCCTGCACTGCTACATTGGAACTACGACCCGACCGGCAGTGAGCCGCTTCTTTTCGGCAATACAGCGAGAATACCTCTGGCTCCATTCACCGGGACAATCGGCGTCTCGCCGGCTGAACCAGGCAAGCATTCCATCATTCCGCCCCGGCGCGTAGGCGGTAATATGGATGTGCGTGATCTCGTCTCCGGAAGCGTCTTGTATTTGCCCGTTGAAGTTCCGG
>JAJFHK010000251.1 GCA_021775655.1 Filomicrobium sp.
AGGCCTTATCCGCCTAGCTGGCGTCTCGCGGTTGCCCATTCCCGATTTTTCGCTCGGGCCCGGCCAAATCCGCCCGTCGACCGCAGAGGACGCGCTGAAAAGCGCACCAAATTCAGATGAAGACGTGGTCGCAAGCCTTGACCGCCATCTAATCGCGCTCGACTTGCTCAACCGTTGCCGAAATCGCGAACTAGGAATTCTCGTGCTGCGGATGCTCGCCAAGTCGGAGGGCCACAACACAGAAAAGTTGCCTCGCAATATCATCATGCGCCTTGCGGGCGAGTATAATTCGCAAGTCACCGCACCCACATCCGAGGCAGCACTTGCGAATTACCTTTATCGTGAACTGACCTACCAGGTTTTCCAGGAGTTCAAATTTCAACTCGACACAGCCGATTAGACCCATTCCAGCAGGTGGCAGATCGCGAACGATAGCTCGGATCGCTGTGGACGGCTTGGTAGTGGTCCATAATTTCACTTCGAATTCTCGGCAACAATCCAGTTGAGATCCGGGCGGACGAGCACCCCAATGCCAAGGTTCGAGAATACTCTTGAGTTTTCGATGCTTTTTCGCTGATCATTACGATTGGCAGGCTGCTCCAGCCGGAGCGGGCCACTTGGAAATAACGGAGCAGAACGATGCAGATGGAAGCCAAAATTGAACTGGCCCATGCGCTTCTCGACACATTCAACGGAAGAGAGGCAAGCTTCATCCAGGCCGACCGCAGATACGCTAAATCCTATTGGGAGGTGGCAGAAGAGGTTATCTCCGATCCCGACCTCCGCGATATCATCCCAACGATGCTGGCTTGGAGCCGTGAGCACGCCGATTGGGCAGCAAGGTTCCTGGAGCATCACAAGACAAACTGATACGGTCGACATCACTCCCGTGGGATAGCTTGGCGCACTTCGAAAGAAATCGAAGCGCGCTTCTTCTTCGCGTCAGCAGTCGCCAGTTTCTTCAGCGACAATTGCGAAATGATATTGTGTCGGCTTACCGACAGTTGATCGGTTCAATTAGTATAAAGTCAGCAATAGAACTAGATTGCGAGACTAGTCGAGACACGAAGCCGATTTCGCAAGTGCAGCAAAAGTAAATGAATAACAAGCTGATCCGTCAGTCCTTCGACGCCATTTCACAAGGCGGTTCCATCGGCTTTTCATTGGCCCGGGCGCCAGGCTTGAGAGCGTTCTCCTCTTTTGTCTGGGAGCGCCGTTGGTTTTGGCTAGCGCTTGTCGTTGGCGCACTTATGCTGTCCCTGCCCACGCCGGTTGGGCTAACTCGTGCGGGCATGATCGTTCTGACCATTTCGGTGGTCGCAACCATCCTATTCGTAACCGAGCCAATCCCGCTTCCAACCGTTGCGCTGCTGATCATTATCGCGCAAGTCGTTATTCTGGGCCTCGACTCCAGCGATGTTGCACGGTCTCTGATGAGCGACTCTGTCCTATTCATCATGGGCTCGCTGATGCTTGCAGTGGCGGTCGTCAAGCAGAAGCTCGACAAGCGGATCGCATTCTGGATTGTGCAATTTACCGGAACTCGCACAGCCAATATTTGTGTCGGAATTTCGCTGGTCTCCGGCATCATGGCTTCCTTCATTGGCGAGCACACCGTTGCCGCCATGATGCTTCCCGTCGCGATCACACTGATCAGCTTGACATCAGATAATCCAAAGCGCGTGCGCAACCTCGCCGCGGTCCTGCTCTTTTCAATCTCATATGGGTGTTCCGTGGCCGGGATCGGCACCCCTTCCGGCGGTGCGCGCAACGCCATCATGGTGGGCTATTGGAAGGAATTCTTTTACGACCCCGCCAATCCCGAGACACGGCAGTTCTTGGTCGATTATGTAACTTGGATGGTTTACGCTTATCCCGTATTTCTCATTCAATTGCCGTTCGTTACGCTGATCCTGCTGCGCACTTTCCGACCCGAGCACAGTGACCTATCCCGTGCCGTTGTGAAGTTGCGGCAGCAGATCCAAACCACCGGACCAATGAAGTCAGCCGAGTGGGTGGCCATCGGGACATTCTTCGTCGTCCTCATGTGTTGGATCTTTTTCTCTGATTTGCTTGGCTTGGGCCTTATAGCAATCAGCGGTGCGGCGGCCTTTCTGATCATCGGACTCGTGCGATGGGAGGACGTCAATAACGGTGTGAACTGGGGCGTGGTCCTGCTCTATGCCGCCGCAATTTCACTCGGGATCCAAATGAAGGATACTGGAGCCGCATTGTGGGTGGCGACCAATTTTCTCGAAGTCCTCAAGCCGCTGGGTATCGAAAACGGAATCCCGCTCTATGCGGCAGTCTCCGCACTGACAACACTGGTAACTAACACGATGTCCAACGGTGCCGCAGTCGCTGTGCTCGGTCCGATTACCCTGAAGCTGGCCGTGGTGGCTCAGGAAAGCCCGCTGATTGTTGGGTTCATCACTGCGGTCTCATCTTCGTTTGCTTACTTGACCGTGATTGGCACGCCTGCGTGTACGATCGTGTATGCATCTGGCTACCTCAAGACCACCGACTTTTTGAAGGTCGGTTTTAAGATGGCATTAATGTCGACCTGTGTTCTACTACTGACAGCGTCGTTCTACTGGCCATTCCTTTAGGATCGAGAGGAGCGCTCGCGATATGGACAAGCCCAGCCGGTCGCGATTCCGTATTCTGTGCTGCGTCGATGGATCAGACGAGTCCTATCGCGGCATTCGCTACGCTGTCAGAATGGGGCAGGGCAACGATGCGGATATATTTCTCCTCTACGTGCGCCCTGTCGATCAGGGACTAAGTACGGGCGGCATGCAGATCAGCGTTGCCCGGGAAAACATGCTCGAATGGGGGCTTGAACTTCCAGGTATCAAGCACCTGAAGCGCGCGCGCGATCTGCTCGTCGAACTCGGCGTCATGGGCGACGACTGGGAACGCAACATTGTTCACACGGACGTCGCTGGCGATCCTCTCGGCGATAACACGATGGAATATGTCGGTTCGGAAGGAAAGCGCATCGGCATGAAGCTGATGGTTTCGCCGACGGTCGCCGGTGGCATCTTGGATCAATGCGAAATCGGTCGATACGATGTGACTATTCTTGGTGCTTCCGACAAGTGGCGAAGCTCATACATTGCGAGTTTCCTGGACAGCTCGGTTGCAGAAACGGTCGCTAATGATGCCCCAGGTTCCGTTATTGTCGCGCGCGAATTGGAGGAAAATCACGGGCATCTGATTTGTGTCGACGACAGTGAAAAAGCCTTGGAGACAGTTCGCCAGGACGGACTTTTGGCAAGCCGGTGCGCTTGTCCGATATCGCTGCTTTCCGTAGCTCCTGATGAGTCAAAAGTAGGCTGGGCCCAAGCCAACGTCGACCGCGCGGCTGCAGCGTTGCGTGAAATGGGAATAAATCCGTCCGAAGTTTACACACTCACCGGCGACCCTGTGGCGCGTATCAAGGAGGCAGGCGAGAATTATTCGATTGTCGTTATGTCTGCCGCTGAAAAACGCGGCTTCCGCCGGTTTCTTCGTCAAAGCACATCATACCGCGTAATGTCCCAGGCTAGCTGCTCTGTAATGATAGCGCGCAAATTGCCCTCGTTGTCGAAATAGGTGCTGAAGTAACGGCGGCGGCACGGAAACGCACAGTCCAACATCGGCCTGCCGGATGTTGGACTGTGCCTGCCGCGTTTCGCAGCGGAACGACGTTGTCGATCGAGCTCCACTGCAACTCGTCAACCCAGCGGTTGCCGACATTACGCACACTTCCCTGAACCTCCGAAACTTAGTAATTTTCAGCCCATTTGAAATTCACCAGTACTTCTGGTTTGCCATTGCGAGCCGACATTTGCACTCGGCGAGGGAGTGCCGAGTTAGGCCATCAAGAGACAAAACGTCATCACGTTGCGAGGTCTTCATTCTGGCGCCTGTCTGACGAACCAGAGGCGCAGTGGGCCGGACTCCCATAACCGCAGCTAGAGCCTGTTCAACTTAAACGGACGCATAACCGGCG
>JAJFHK010000252.1 GCA_021775655.1 Filomicrobium sp.
GACCGGGAGCTGGCAATCTACTTTGCGGCCTTGGCCGCATTTCTGCTGTTCTTATGGTTCTTCGCCACGCCATGGCAACAACGCCGCAGCTTTGAGCACCAAAGGCTGGGTGAATTCGAAATCGAAATGGAGGCTGACGAGGTCGGGTTCACTTCGCGATCCGAAATAGCCGAGGGCCTGCAAAGGTGGGCTGGGATCCGCCATGTCGACGATCTTCCGGACCATGTGGTGTTGTGGCCGAATAACCGTCTCGGCTGGATCGTGCCGAAACGCGCATTTACAACGCGTGATGAAGCCGATGCGTTTGCTCAATTCGCCAAGGAGAAGACCGCTGGCCAAAAATTCTAAAGCGCCAATTGCGAAGGGGCCCAGCCAGCGACAGCTTCGCGTCGGCGAAATGCTACGCCACGCGCTTGCCGAATTACTGTCCCGCAGAGAAATCCACGATGATGTACTGACACGCACGGTATTGACGGTGGCTGAAGTGCGAATGACTCCGGACCTCAAGCTTGCGACAGCTTACGTCATGCCACTCGGTGGTGGCGATCCGAAGCCCATTCTTGACGCGCTCGACAAACACAAGCGCCTCATCCGCACCACGCTCGCCAAGGCTGTAAAGCTGAAGTATGCCCCCGACATCCGATTTCGCGCCGATGAGGGCTTCGACGAAGCCATGAAGATCGACAGGCTCCTGTCGAGTCCCCAGGTGCGCCGCGATGTCGATAAAAACGACGAGTGAATAGCTGAGACCACAACGCGAATATGACCCGCCACGCGGCGGGCAGGGAGCAAGGCGACCCGGCGCAAGCGCCGCCCCTTGCTAAATCAGGCCGAAAGGCCGAATAGCCGTGAGCAACAAGAATGGCACGACGCAAAAAGGGCCGGCCGGTCAATGGCTGGCTGATCCTCGACAAGAACCAGGGCCGCACGTCGACGCAGGCACTTGCCGCCGTTAAGCGGCTCTACGACGCCCAGAAAGCCGGACACGCCGGTACGCTCGATCCGCTAGCAACGGGCGTCTTGCCGATTGCCTTCGGCGAAGCGACCAAAACCGTCTCCTACGCTGTCGACGGCGAGAAAGCGTATCGCTTTACGGTCCGTTGGGGTGCAGAGACCAATACAGACGACAGCGAGGGTGAGGTCACAGTTGCGAGCCCAAATCGGCCAAAGATTCCTGAAGTAGAGGCCTATCTTGACGACTTCGTCGGTGAAATCAGGCAGGTGCCGCCGCAGTTCTCTGCTATCAAAGTCGACGGCCAACGCGCCTACGATCTTGCCAGAGACGGTGAGGCACCCGTTCTCGAAGCCCGCACGGTTATCATCGATGACTTGCGGCTGATCGACAGCCCAGATCCCGATACCGCCGTGTTCGAAGCCGAGTGCGGCAAAGGCACGTATGTGAGGGCTATCGCGCGCGATCTAGGCCGTAAGCTCGGCTGCTACGGTCACGTCATCGAATTGCGCCGATTGAAAGTCGGTCCGTTCACGGATGAAATCGCCTTGTCGCAGGACGACCTCGCGGAAGCCTTTGAAGCCGGCGGGCTGGAAGGACTGGCTGAATTCGTCCATCCGGTCGAGGCGGCCTTGCACGACCTTACCGAACTGAACCTGACGCCCTCTGACGCCGCCAGCCTTTCACGCGGCCAGACTGTGCTCATGCGCGGCCGCGACGCACCGATGTTTACCGGGCCGTTTTATGCGACCAGCAAAGGCAAGCTTGTCGCACTTGGCGAAGCCGAACGCGGGCAACTCCGCCCGACGCGGGTGTTTAACCTCTGACAGAGCACTTGCCCGGGACCACAAAAACGGTGGAATCGCCGCAATGATCGTGTATAAGACCACCACGTCGCGGGCCTTCTGGCTCGCGTTTACGTTTTGCGACCCTGCTGGACGACATCCCGGCCGCGGCCGCTGGCACGTCATCAGTGATTTGAGGCGTGCCGCCCAAAAACTCTAAAAAGAAAGGAAGCCCGATGTCGATCACACCTGAGCGCAAGACCGAGGTCGTCAAATCTTTTGCCACCAAGGACGGCGACACCGGCTCTCCAGAGGTCCAGATTGCCATTCTAACCGAGCGCATCAACAACCTCACTGAGCACTTCAAGTCCCACAAGAAGGACAACCATTCCCGTCGAGGGTTGCTGAAGATGGTATCTCAGCGCCGCCAGCTTCTGGATTACGTCAAGCGCAAGGATGTTCCGCGCTATCAGACGATCATCGAGAAACTCGGCATCCGCCGGTGATGCCCCCCCAACACGACTTTAGAACGTCAACACAAGCTTGCGCAGTGTTGAGCAAAGGAAGTGTTGGCATGACGAGCACCCAACACGATTTTAAAACGTCAACACAAGCTTGCGCAGTGTTGAGCAAAGGATGTGTTGGCAAGAGAAACACCCAACACAAGCTTGCGCAGTGTTGAGCAAAGGAAGTGTTGGCACTCGGGATTCAAAAGCCGTGCTTTTTCAGCTTCAGAGTATAAGTGCTCAAATTTAAGTGCGGCCCCGTGCTGGCCCTGTTGAAAAGGGCGCGGCGCGGTCTGCGCACATGCTACAAGACGCTCGCAATCAGAGCGAACCGAAATCCGAAAGAAGAAAGACGATCCAAATGTTCGACATTCATCGCGTGGAAATCGATTGGGGCGGCCGAAAGCTGTCGCTCGAGACCGGCCATATGGCCCGCCAGGCCGACGCTGCGGTTTTCGCGCAGTACGGCGAGACCAGTGTTCTCGCAACCGTCGTTGCCGCCAAACAGCCAAGAGCCGGCATCGATTTCTTTCCGCTGACCGTGAACTACCAGGAAAAAACCTACGCCGCCGGCAAGATCCCTGGCGGATTTTTCAAGCGTGAAGGCCGTCCCACCGAGAAAGAAACGCTGACCTCGCGCCTCATCGACCGTCCGATCCGCCCGCTGTTCGTCGACGGCTTCAAGAACGAGACGCAGGTCATCATCACTGTGCTCTCCCACGATATGGAAAACGACCCTGACGTTCTTGCGCTGGTGGCATCGTCCGCCGCGCTTACTTTGTCAGGCGTTCCCTTCCTTGGCCCGATCGGTGCGGCCCGCGTGGGCTTTATCGACGGCGAGTACATCCTCAACCCGATGCTCGACGAGATGACCGACACAAAGCTCGACCTCGTTATCGCCGGCACTCAGGATGCCGTCATGATGGTCGAATCCGAGGCTCACGAGCTGTCGGAAGATGAGATGCTCGGAGCCGTTGTCTTCGGCCAGAAACACTTCCAGCCAGTCATCCAATCGATCATCAAGCTCGCCGAGACGGCTGCCAAGGAACCTTGGGACATCTCGCTTCCCGACAAAGAAAAGTATCTTCCCAAGGTCCGCGAAATCGCCGAGGCCGGCTTGAGCGAAGCGTTCCAAATCGCTGAGAAAAAAAAGCGCAACGACACCGTCTCTGAGATTAAATCCAAGGTGATGGAAGGCATCGAAATCCCCGAAGGCGATGCAGCCGAACAAGTGCTCTTGGCTGGCACATTTAAGGATGTCGAAGCGAATATCATGCGTTCGGCAGTCGTCAAAACCGGCAAGCGCATTGACGGCCGCGATCTGAAAACTGTGCGCCCGATCATGAGCGAAGTTCAGATCCTGCCGCGCACCCACGGTTCCGCACTCTTCACGCGAGGTGAAACGCAGGCCCTTGTCGTTGCCACGCTGGGCACAGGCGAAGACGAGCAATTCATCGATGCGCTGGAAGGCACGAAGAAGGAGCGCTTTATGCTCCATTACAACTTTCCACCGTACTCCGTCGGCGAAACCGGTCGCATGGGCGGCACCGGACGCCGCGAGATTGGCCATGGCAAGCTCGCCTGGCGCGCCGTCCACCCAATGATGCCGACCGCCGAAGAATTCCCCTACACCATTCGCGTTGTCTCTGAGATCACTGAGTCAAACGGTTCCTCATCCATGGCAACGGTCTGTGGCACATCGCTGGCGCTCATGGACGCTGGCGTACCGCTTCGGGCGCCTGTTGCTGGTATCGCCATGGGCCTGATCAAAGAAGGCGATGATTACGCCGTCCTCTCCGATATCCTTGGCGACGAGGACCATCTCGGCGACATGGATTTCAAGGTGGCTGGTACCGAGAACGGTATTACTTCGCTGCAGATGGACATCAAGATCACCGGCATTACCGAAGAGATTATGCGTGTCGCTCTCGATCAGGCGAAGGACGGTCGCCTCCACATTCTTGGCGAGATGGCGAAGGCAATGACAGGCGCGCGCGATGAACTCGGCGAGCATGCCCCGCGCATTGAAACCATGAAGATCAATACCGACA
>JAJFHK010000253.1 GCA_021775655.1 Filomicrobium sp.
CCTTCTGATAGGTCACGAGCAACTCTCTCGACGAGTTCTGTTCGATTGACGCGTTCCGATTGTATGCCTGCTTCTTCGAGAGCCATCGCTATTTGCTCGTCAGTGTAACCGATACCGTACGAAGCATGCGTCAGCTCAAATCCCCGCGGCATTCCAAGAGTCTGATGCCAGTGCCAAAGGGTGCTTCCAAGCGGTGCACCGGTATCGGACGCGCACGGCGGCACCCACACACGCTCAACGTTGGTTTCTTCGAGGACTTTAGCATTTGCCACACAGTTCAGCGCCACGCCTCCTGTCATCACCAGATTGCGTAAAGGCCGCTCCTTGACCATTGCCCGAACGATATGGACCACAACCTCCTCGGTGACCGTCTGCACCGCCTTGGCGATCGCAAGATGCCGGTCTTCGAGCACACCACCGGGCATGCGCGGCACTCCAAAAATCTCGTAAAACTTTGCTGATAGTGGCTTCAACTCGCCGTATTTGGGGTACTCGAAGTAATCCATGTTGACTGCGTACCGGCCGCCATCTCGCAGTGCGACCACATCGCGAAACCGCTGCACGTAGCTGTCATCCCCGCAAGCAGCAAGCGCCATCACTTTGCCCTCGTCGGAAAAACCGCGGAAGCCGAGAAAGTTTGTCACAAAGGTATAAACGAGGCCCACCGAATTCAGGATACCTTCCTGACTATGCCGCTCAAGCCTGTTGCCGCTCCCAGAATAAATACTTGTCGCCGAGTCATCTCCGAACCCGTCCATGACAAGGATATTCGCCTCATCAAATGGTGAAACAAAAAACGATGCCGCATGCGAATCGTGATGCCCTACGCACAGGATAGGTGGTAGCGGCCTGCCACCTTCCACTATACGGTTCAGCCGGCGCGATAAGATAGCACTGAGGCGAACAATTTCATTGCGCTGAGGTGTGTGCGAACTCTCCCGCAACAGATTCAAGCTCTGCGGCAGACCACGCAAAATGACTTGAAAAAAGCTTTGCCGCAGTTTCTTTTCGTCCCACGGCGTGGTGATAAGGTCGACATCGGCAAGTCCAGCTGCCCGAGGCCCCAAAGCTTCGACCACACAAAGTCGCGGGAAGGCTTTGGTTCGCTTTTCCCGATACAGTCGCTCTTCTTCGAGAACAAGGGATGGCACACCATCATCGAGGAGCGCCAATCCACTGTCATGGGTTGCAGCGACGAGCCCCATTATCCGCAATGCTGAACTACCTCCGACCGGCTCTCTCCCCCAAGCGCAAACCATAACGCCAATCGATTACAGCGGCGATTGATCATAGCCTCGAACCCGCCTGCCCAGACTGCAAGCTGATTGTCCGATTCAGCCGTGGCAGTGCTTGTATTTCTTGCCCGACCCGCATGGGCATTGCGCATTACGCGACACCTTACCCCAAGTCCCTGGATCGTTGGGGTCAATCGTTCCCGATCCTTTACGGGTTTTTAGTGGCGCGCGGCGCTCTTCCTGGCCGTCGTCAAATTGAGCGCGGCCTTCGATCACGGCATCAGCCATCTCGAATTCATCAAGGCCGGTCGTCGCGTCAATGTGGTGAGCCTCCATCGGTGGTAGCTCTTCATGCTGCAGGAACTCTTCCTCCTGATTTGGCGCCAATTCGATGTGCATGAGCTGGCCCGTCACCGCCTCGCGAAGTCGGCCCAGCAGCGCTTCAAAAAGGACGAAGGATTCGGTCTTGTATTCGTTGAGAGGGTCGCGCTGGCCATACGCCCGGAAACCGATCACCTGCCGCAGGTGCTCAAGCATCACGAGGTGCTCGCGCCACAGGTGATCGAGGGTTTGGAGCAGCACCATCTTCTCAATCTGGCGGAACAGCTCCGGACCGATCTCCGCGGTTTTTGCCGCAGCCCGCTCCTCGCCAGCCTTGATCAGGCGCTCCTCAAGCTCCTCATCCGCGATACCCTCTTCGTCTGCCCATTCCTTAATCGGTAGATCAAGCCCCAAGAGTTCCTTGATCGCCTCGCTGAGCCCCTCGGTATCCCATTGCTCAGCGTAGGCCTTCTCGGGGATATGCTTGCTGACCAGTTCACCAATCACTTGGTGTCGCAAGTCTTCAACTGTTTCCGAAACGTCGTCACTTTCCATGATCCCGAGTCGCTGTTCGAAGATCACCTTACGCTGGTCATTCATCACGTCGTCGTACTTGAGGACGTGCTTACGCGCGTCGTAGTTGCGCGCTTCGACCTTTTTCTGCGCCATCTCCAGCGACTTGTTCATCCAGCGGTGGGTAATCGCCTCTCCATCCTGCATGCCAAGCTTGCCCAGAATGCTGTCCATCTTGTCTGAGCCGAAGATGCGCATCAGATCGTCGTCAAGCGCCAGATAGAATTTCGAGCGACCGGGATCACCTTGACGGCCCGAGCGCCCGCGCAGCTGATTATCAATTCGCCGGCTTTCGTGGCGTTCCGTTGCAACGACGTAAAGTCCGCCGGCCTCGAGGGCCTTACGCTTTTGCTCCGCAACGTCCGCTTCGATCTCGCTGCGCTTCGAGTTAACGGCTTTATCGGAAAGTTCGCGGTTTTGGCGTTCTTCTTCTTCCATCCAGTCACGAACGAGGAATTCGACATTGCCGCCAAGCTGAATGTCAGTGCCGCGACCAGCCATGTTGGTGGCGATCGTAACGGCTCCAGGCACACCGGCCTGTGCAATGATGTTGGCTTCCTGCTCGTGATAACGGGCGTTGAGCACCTTGTGATCGATCAGCGGCTTTCCAGCCTTGGCTTTCTTGGCAAGTTCGACCAGATGTTGCCCGGCACTTTCCAAATGTTCACGGTACTCGGCCTCCTTTGGCGACTTAAACGTCTCTGCCTGCGCCAAAAGCTTCTTGCCAAGATCATCAATGTATTTCTTGTCCTTTAGAAGCTCTGATAAGTATTCCGACTTTTCAATCGACGCGGTACCAACCAGCACCGGCTGTCCGCGACGCACCGCATCCGACAATTCCACAATAATGGCGCGGTATTTCTCGTCCTGAGTCCGGTAGACTTCGTCGTCCTCATCGACCCGTCCAACGTCGACATTGGTTGGAATCTCAAGAACGTCGAGGCCGTAGATGTCCATGAATTCGGACGCTTCCGTCGCCGCCGTGCCTGTCATGCCGCCAAGCTTGTCGTACAGACGGAAATAATTTTGGAAAGTAATCGAAGCCAGCGTTTGGTTCTCGGGCTGGATTTCCGCGTTTTCCTTGGCTTCAAGCGCCTGGTGAAGACCTTCCGAATAGCGCCGGCCAGGCATCATGCGCCCGGTGAACTCGTCGATGATGACGACGTCCCCGTCTTTGACGATATAGTCTTTGTCACGCTGGAAGAGCTTATGCGCGCGCAACGCCTGATTGACGTGATGCACCGCGGAAACATTCTCGATGTCGTAAAGCGTTGACCCCTTTAGAAGTCCGGCTTCGTCGAGGAGGCGCTCCATTTCTTCGTTGCCCTCGTCCGACAACGCCACCTGTCGCTGTTTTTCATCGATCTCATAGTGCTCTGGTTGCAGCTTCGGAATTAGCTTGTCGATCGCGACATAAAGATCGGCCTTGTCATCAAGCGGACCGGAAATGATCAACGGCGTTCGCGCTTCATCAACCAGGATCGAGTCAACTTCGTCGACAATCGCGAAGGCATGACCGCGCTGGACCATTTCTTCTGCGCTCATCTTCATATTATCGCGCAGATAATCGAAACCGAGCTCGTTGTTGGTTGCATAGGTCACGTCGCAGGCGTACTGCGCCTTGCGTTCTTCATCATCCAAATCATGCACGATGCAGCCGACCGACAACCCAAGAAAACGGTAGACCTGACCCATCCACTCCGCATCGCGACTGGCCAGATAGTCGTTGACCGTGACGACGTGAACGCCGTTGCCCGTCAGAGCGTTGAGATAAACCGGAAGAGTCGCCACCAGCGTCTTGCCTTCACCGGTCTTCAACTCGGCGATGTCACCGCTGTTCAGCACCATGCCGCCGATTAGCTGTACATCGAAGTGACGCTGGCCCAGGGTGCGCTTGGCTGCTTCCCGCACGGTTGCAAACGCGGGCACCAGCAGGTCGTCGAGATTTGCGCCATTGGCCAGATCCTCCTTGAAGGTCACTGTCCGCTTGCGTAATTCCTCATCGCTGAGCGCTTCGAGCTCATTTTCAAGCCCGTTAATCAACTCCACCCGGGGACGAAACTTGCGCACCTGGCGCTCGTTGGAGGAACCGAAAATCTTGGAAGCTATATTGCCGAAAGAGAGCATCAAAGTCCTCGAGAGGCGTGGTTCGGTCAGGACATCCGACCGACTGGGATTGGGCAGCCCCACAATAAGCAGGGTCCGGCCGGTAAACGGGCGGAAAAATGGGGTCTAAGCTGAGAGTCGGCCAGAGTTGAAAGCGAACCTCTAATGGAACGGGAAGTGAACGCTGGACACGGCTTATCCCTTAGCGGGACGCCAGCGGCATCACGGCTGCACAGAGCAATAAGGAACGCTGACGACAATTGTCAACGCGTCGAACCGCCGGTATCGCCTATTCATCAGGGCGAGCCTGTCTAATTCTTCACTTGGCAGGACGCAACAGCTCTGTTCTAACGGCCCGCGATAATCCGCTGCGCGCGCGCATGACCCGACCATCATATTGGGCGAACCCGCCAAATCATCGCACCATACGACCCATCGTAACCGAGTTGAGAGCCCATGATCGCAAATCTAACGAGCAAATCGAGCCAAATCGCAAGTCTGGCGCTGACGGCCAGCCTGTCTTTCGCGGCTCTTTCCCCGACGATTGCCCAAGAAACTACCGCTGCTGGCCCAACATCCGCAATCGCAACGGTCAACGGCCACAATATCACCGAACGAGACATCGAACTGGCGGAAACTGAAATAGGCTCTGACCTCGGCAAACTCGCACCCGAGACCCGTCGCCGCGTCCTCGTGGAATACGTCATCGAGACGCAATTGATGGCCGACGCGCTCGAAAAGGAAAAGGCGGCTGCTGGCAGCGACCTCGACAGCGCTCTCGCCTACTTCGAGCGGCGCGCCAAGCGCGAAACCTATTTCGAGAACAAGGTCAAATCGTCAATTAGCGAAGCCGCCGCCAAAACGTTCTTCAACGACCGCGTCAAGACCATGAAGCCCGAGGAAGAGGTCAAGGCCCGACACATCCTTGTCGAGACCGAACCCGAAGCACGCGACATCAAGGAAAAACTCGCCCGTGGCGGCGATTTCGCCGAATTGGCCGGAGAATATTCCAAGGACCCCGGCACCAAAGGCAATGGTGGGTTGCTCGGCTTTTTCTCACGCGGCCAAATGGTCCCACAATTTGAGGAAGCTGCATTCTCGATAGAGCCTAACGAAGTATCCGAGCCGGTCCAAAGCCGCTTTGGCTGGCATGTAATCCTGGTCGAAGAAAAACGCCAAAAGCCGCTTCCAAAGTTCGATGAGGTCAAAGATCAAATCCTCAACGGGATGATTCACCAGAAGGCCCAGTCAGTCGCCAAGCAATTGCGCGACAGCTCAAAGATCGAGTATCTCGACGAAGACATCAAAAAGCAGGTCATCGCGGAGAAGGCCCGCGCCGAGATTCAGCAGCAACAAATGATCCAGCAGATTGAAGAAATGAAGAATGCCCAAGACGCCAAGAAGGGCGAAGCTGGAGAAGCCGAAAAACCCGCTGAGAAAAAATAACCTGTCACCAGTTGTCATTCCTGTCTGGGCAGAGATGACACCGCGCAGCCCAATTGGCTCAAGAAATTCATAACGGAACCACGATGGGCAGCGCGCACGCCGTCTCCCCCTTTGCCCCAGAAACGCTGCCGGCCATGCCTGCAGTCCCCGGTGTACGCTTCGCGACCGCCGCGGCCGGTATCAGATATGCTGGCCGCACGGACTTGATGCTAGCCGTATTTGACCCAGGCACCGTCGCCTCAGGTGTTCTCACACAATCAAAAACTCGCTCAGCCTCCGTCGATTGGTGCGCCGAGCAGCTCAAGCATGGCCGCGCCCGCGCGCTTGTCGTCAATTCCGGCAACGCCAACGCCTTCACCGGTCGACGTGGCGAAGAAGCCGTGCGCCTTACTGCCGAGGCGGCGGCCAAAGCAGTCGGCTGTGCTCCTGAAGAGGTCTTCATTTCTTCGACGGGTGTCATCGGCGAGCCGCTCGACACTGACAAATTCGCCCATCTTCTCGACGGACTAGCGAAGGCCGCGTCAGCCGATGCATGGCAGGACGCCGCCCGCGCGATCATGACAACCGATACTTATCCGAAGCTTACAACTACCGCGCTGACGGGTATTGGCGATGACAGCGCACGCCTATCGGGAATCGCAAAAGGCGCCGGCATGATCGCGCCCGACATGGCAACGATGCTGTCCTACATCGTCACAGATTTATCCGTCTCTCATAATGTCCTGCAGAAGGCTGTCTCTGCCGCCGCGGATGCCACGTTCAATTGCATCACGGTCGACGGCGACACCTCCACCAGCGACACGGTGCTCGTCTTTGCTACCGGCAAAGCAACGTCAAGAGGCCTGCCAAGCATCGATGGTCCGGGCGGCGGCTTGGACACATTCTCCTCAGCGCTAATCAGTTCAATGCATGATCTTGCCCAGGCAATTGTCCGAGATGGCGAAGGGTTGACAAAACACGTCACCATAAAGGTATCGGGCGCCGAAAACGACAATGCCGCCAGACGAATCGCGTTCGCAATCGCAAATTCTCCAATCATGAAAACCGCCATTGCCGGCGAGGACCCCAATTGGGGCCGCGTAGTCATGGCCGTCGGCAAAGCAGGCGAAGCAGCGAACCGCGACAAGCTCGACATCTGGTTTGGCCCGTGCCAGATGGCCAAGTCCGGTGAGCGAGCTGCTGACTATAACGAAGGCGCCGCTGCCCGGTACATGAAGAATGCCGAGATCGAGATCCTCGTCGATGTCGGTATCGCAAAGGGCAAAGCCACGGTCTGGACCTGCGATCTGACTCACGGCTACGTTTCAATAAACGCAGATTATCGAAGCTGACGCAGCAGGACGCGAGAACGCGCCGGTGGCGTCAACGAAGAGGTACGTCATGGAAGCCTCGTTCTGGCACGAACGCTGGGAGAAAGGCGACATCGGATTTCATCGCGATGTCACCCACGCCTCGCTTGGCAATCATTGGGCCGCGTTAGATGTCCCACCGCCCGCAACTGTTTTGGTCCCGCTTTGCGGCAAGAGCCTCGACATGGCTTGGCTCGTCAACAAAGGCTACAAGATACTGGGTGTAGAGCTGAGCCAACTTGCAATTGACGCATTTTTTGCCAGCCAGAACCTCACTCCCACCATTCGGACAGAAGGTCCGCACACGATAAATACGGCTGGCCCCTATGAGCTTTGGTGCGGTGACATATTCAAACTGCCAGCAGAAGCCCTCCGTGGCATTGCTGCAGTCTACGACCGGGCAAGCTTGGTCGCTTTCCCGCCTGGCATCCAAGGCTCTTACGCCAACTGGCTCTCGACAATGGCCGGCAGCGCGCCCATCTTGCTTGTCGGGTTGTCTTACGACGAATCCGAAATGAACGGCCCCCCATTCTCGATCCCAGAAGCAAGGGTCCGTGAACTGCTTAGCCGGAGCTTCGACCTCGACATCCTCTCTAACGAGGATGTCATGGAGGCCAATTCCGGACTTATGAAGCGCGGACTTACCGCCTTGCAAGAGACGGTGTACGTGGCGCGGAGAAAGACATGAGCGACGTGGAAACCCTTGAGGCCTTGCACCAGAACCGGACGGCTGCGGCCCGCAAGTCCGTGCCGATCATCCTGGTCGCTGCCGCAGCCCTCATTGACGAAGATAGTCGCGTGCTCATCTGCAAGCGCCCGGAAGGCAAATCGCTCGCTGGACTATGGGAATTCCCAGGCGGCAAGGTTGAAAACGGAGAAACCCCTGAAACTGCTCTAGTCCGTGAACTGCGCGAAGAGCTGACAATTGAGGTTTGTGAAACCTGCCTCAGCCCGTTCACATTCGCCAGCCACACATATGAGAAGTTCCACCTGCTGATGCCGCTGTTTCTGTTGCGAAAGTGGGATGGTGAAATTGTATCGACAGAGCATCCGGAAATCGCATGGGTCCAGGCCAACAGACTGAGCCGGTATCCCATGCCTCCTGCCGACGTGCCCATGGTCCCGCTGTTGCGAGATTTGCTGTGCTAGAGCAATTCAGGCATATCTTCGGCCGATCCTAAAAATAACAATGCAAAATTCTCAATGGTTTAAGAGCTTTAGACGAGAGACGAGCACTGGATGCAGTCGGCCCAACATGTTTTACGTCATGAGATAAAGCAGCTCGGCCCGCCTAGCTAAAACGAGCACGCTCGGTCTCAATTTCTTCCTGTCCGCCTGCACAAACCGGAGCTGCATCCAGTGCCCGGCAGACTATAGCAACGCCAAACGACACCTTGACTTCGCAATTGAGTGAACAGCGTTGATTTGCAATCAGACTGCGGAATATTGCCCGGAAAGAAGTATCAGTTTCTTTGAAAAGCAGAAGGAACGGAAGCTAACAAGGAGTATTTTCTAGTGCTCAGCGCTGCAGCATAAATGCATCAGTCCTTCAACTTTTTGCCAAGTACACTTGCCAAACTCACTTTCCCCGAGCCCCGTTTGAGCGGCTGCGGCTGGCTTTCGTGCGGCACCCAGGCCGTGAGCGAGAGGATTTCGAAGGTTGCCGGAACCCTGCCATCATCCAATCCAAACCAATCGGAATAGACTTCGCAAGCTCGGTACACCAAACCACGAGTCACAGGGACCCGACGCCGTCCGGTTAGCATGTTGCTGGCGCCCATCGCCCGAATTTCCTGCATCAGCGCAAGCGGCGACCCATAGGTCACTGAAATCGTCTCGCTATCGGCAACAGGCAGCGCAAACCCAGCACGTTGAGACAGTGCCCCCAATGCCCGCACGTCCGCGAACGGAGCTACACGCGGTGAGGCCCCTCCGAGTATTTCTGATTCAGCCACGAGCCATGACTGGCGCAGCTCCTTTAGCGTTTCGCCCCCGAGCATCGCCGCGATAAACAGTCCATCAGGCTTCAGTGCACGGCAAACCTGCAAGAAGGTGCCCGGCAGATCGTTGACAAACTGCAGCGAAAGCCCGGAGACGACGAGATCCAGTCCACCATCTGAAAACGGCAATGCTTCTTCATTGCAAAGGACACCTGGCTCCGCACACGCTGAAAGAAGTTGAGCCGAAGCATCTGCGTCGATAACCAGCCCGACATTTGCAAGCCCGCGGATATGCCGGCTCACGACACCGCTATGTGCGCCAAGATTCAGCGCCAATGGAAAATCCCGCTGGACGATCTGCAGCCGCTCTCGGATATCCTCTGCGACGCGCCGTAGCAGGAAGTCATGCCCATCAGCACCCAACGCGAACCGGTTTCGCCGCCGAATGAGAAGTTCGCGATCAAATGGCTTAGAGTCGGCGCTTTCCATAGTCTTGAAGTGTCTCCGTCCGCTCAATTGAGTTATGCTTGGTATTCTAACACGCCACGTGATCAGGACCCGGCCATGTCCAATAGCGAAACCAGCCGAACCCCAGGCACGCTTCCATTCCTCGGCGACCCGGCCGCGCAATCCAATGGCTCATTCGCCATGGTCAGGCGCTGGCTGACTGACCTCATAATGCCGCCTGTCTGTCTCGCATGCCAGGAAGCCATTGCCAGTCGTGACTCGTTATGTCCTGAGTGTTGGAGTAACGTAGACTTCATCGGCCCGCCGCTTTGTGACCGCCTCGGTATCCGCCTTCCCTACGCGACAGGCGGCGTCATGATCTCAGCGGCAGCCGCTGGACGACCGCCACCGTATGCCCGCGCTCGTGCCGTCGCCCACTACGAGGGTGCAATGAGAACCCTCGTCCACAGTTTCAAATTTAGAGATCGCCACGAAGTTCGACGCCTGTTTGGAACATGGCTAACCCGCGCTGGAAGCGAACTCATCGATAGCGCCGAAGTCATCGTCCCAGTCCCTTTGAGCCGCACCCGCCTTTTGCAGCGCCGCTTTAATCAGGCAGCCATACTCGCCAACGAGGTTTCACGTATCACAAGCCTACCAGTACGCACTGGTGCGCTTTGCAGGACCAGGCGAACTCGGCAACAGGTCGGTCTGACCCGCGATCAACGACGTGATAATGTTCGCGGCGCGTTTCTGGTCCCGGCACGCGAACTCGAAGGTATCAAGGATCGGCGCGTTCTCCTGATCGACGATGTCATCACCACAGGTGCCACCGCGGAAGCCTGCACCAAGACGCTTTTCAAGGCCGGTGCGGTCACTGTCGATGTGCTTGCCATTGCCATCGTCGCAGACCCCTTGCGCGTGACGACCTGACCCGCCATGTCACCGCTTGCATGAAGTCGGCTGGTACCTATGTTAGCCTGGGAGGAGAACCACGCGCATATGGCCAACGACGTTAACGATCGAGAACCCATCGAAAATCCTGCCGTCTTGATCTACACCGCGATGCTCTGCCCGTTCTGTCATCGGGCCAAGCACCTTCTGAATAAGAAGGGTGTCTCCTACAAGGAGATAGACGTAACCGTGCGCCCCGCCGAACGGGCCGCAATGCGCGAGTTGGCTGGCGGCCGAAATACCGTACCTCAGATCTTCATCGGCAATCATCATGTCGGCGGATGTGATGAACTTTTCGCGCTAGAGGGGGCCGGCAGCCTTGACGCTCTACTCGCAGGGATCGTTTAGTTAGGCAAACAGTACTTGCGCCGAATTCATGAATCGAGCCCGCCCCGCATGACCGAACCTCCAGCCACGCCGAGCTTTCGCGCCAGCCTTGTCCAGATGTGCTCAGGCCGCGACCCGGATCGCAACTTCACCGACGCCAGCAAACTAATCCGTGAGGCCGCCGCCGCGGGGGCCGACTACGTCCTGACGCCGGAAGTCACCAACGTCATGGAAGTCGAGCGCGAAGCCCTATTCGCCGCCGCGGAGCCCGAAGAGAAAAACCACACGCTTGCTTCGTTCAAGGCGCTGGCTTCCGAACTCTCAATCTGGCTGCACTTAGGTTCGCTGGCCATCCAAAAATCCGCCGACAAACTCGCGAACCGATCCTTTTTGATCGACCCCAACGGCAAGATCGCCGCTCGCTACGACAAGATCCACATGTTCGACGTTTCGCTGGCAAACGGGGAGATCTATTCGGAAAGCGCCAACTACGCCGCCGGAAGCGAAGCCGTTATCGCAGACATGCCTTGGGGCGGGCTGGGCATGACGATTTGCTATGATCTGCGCTTTCCCTACCTCTTTCGGACCCTTGCACTCGCCGGCGCGCGGATGATCTCCGTCCCGGCCGCCTTTACACGGCCAACAGGTGAAGCCCACTGGCACGTTCTGCTGCGCGCCCGCGCTATCGAAACCCAGTGCTACCTATTCGCAGCGGCCCAAGGCGGAACCCACGAGCATGGTCGCAAGACCTACGGCCACTCGATCATAATCTCGCCCTGGGGTGAAGTGCTCGCCGAATGCGCCGACGGCCCTGGCATCATAACTGCCGATATCGACATGGCAAAATTGGAAGAAGTCCGCTCTCGTGTACCTTCTCTCAAAGAAAATGCCGCCTTCACGGTTTCTGCTCCCGAGGGAGAGTCGGGCACATGATCAAATACGCCCTGCGCTGCTCAAATGCCCACGAATTCGAAGTGTGGTTCAACTCAATGGCGACCTACGACGACCAGCAGCGAGAAAAGCTGTTGCGCTGTCCCATTTGCGGTGACGCCGATATCGATAAGGCCCTCATGGCGCCAAGCATCGTTACGACAAAAGGTAAGCAGCAACCCACGTCCGATAGCAGCGAAGATTCACCGCCGCCCGGGTCCGCCGCAACAGGTCCAGAAACGAACATACCTGTCGTTTCAGGACCGCCTCCTGCCCGCGTTGTCGAGGTATTGCGCGAGATGCGTAAATTCGTAGAAGCCAATACGGAAGACGTCGGCAAGGAATTTGCGGAAGAAGCCCGCAAGATTCACTACGAGGAGACCGAGCCCCGGGGCATTCGCGGCGAAGCAACCGCCAGTGATATTGAAGAACTCCAGGAGGAAGGCATTGCGGTCGCAGCCATTCCCCGCCTTCCCGACGATCACAATTGAGCCGGACTTCTAGACGACTTCGACCTCTAGCCGCCCAACGCCCTCGACCTCGCCAACCATCTGATCTCCACGCTGAACCGGACCGACACCAGCCGGTGTCCCGGTAAAAATCAAATCTCCAGGCTTCAAAACGAAAAACCGCGACAGCTCCGAGATCTGTTCGGCCACCGACCAGATCATCTGACTGAGATCACCAGACTGCCGTCGCTCACCATTGACATCCAGAGTGATTGACCCGTGCTGCGGATGCCCGCAGCTTGAAATTGGGACCAGACCAGAACACGGCGCCGCGTCGGCAAACGACTTGCCTGTGTCCCAGGGCCGTCCGAGCTTTTTGGCCGCCCCCTGCAGGTCCCGGCGTGTCATATCCAGACCGACGCCATAGCCAAATACCTTGGCCAACGCGTCACCAGGGGTAATCCGCGTGCCACCCTCAATCAGTGCCGCAACCATTTCGATCTCAAAATGCACATCCACCGTCTCTGCAGGATAGTGCATTATTCCGCTCATCGTCAGGTCGTCTGCGGCTTTCTGAAAGAAGAACGGCGGTTCACGATCAGGGTCGTGACCCATTTCACGGGCATGCGCGGCATAGTTGCGGCCAATGCAGTAAATCCTGTGCACTGGAAATACCTGTTCGCACGCATCAACCTTCAGCACTGGCCCCTGAGCAGGCGGATATACGAAGGCCATCTCACGGTTCTCCGGTTAAACAGACTGGGGTTTTCCAGGCAAGCCAAGTTACCGATACCTGAGCCGCGCTGGTAAGCCTCACTGGTAGTTATCCTGACGATATGCTACCGGGCTGCAAAGATTTCTTCGACGCCTTCGCTTCAAACCAAGGTCGCGGCGGACCTCACCCCGGCCGCGGACACGGACGCAGTGCGCCGACCAACACACCCTGGCCTACATCCAAGAACTCGGCAATTGACCCGTTCGAAGACCGGCCCTGACAGCATTCGGAACCCCTATGGACATCCGCAATATCGCAATTATCGCGCACGTCGACCATGGCAAGACAACCCTTGTCGACGAATTATTGAAACAATCCGGCGCCTTCCGCGACAATCAACGCGTCGCAGAACGGGCCATGGATTCAAACGACATCGAGCGCGAGCGTGGCATCACGATTCTTGCCAAATGCACCAGCGTCGTCTGGAAAGACACGCGCATCAATATTGTCGACACGCCCGGCCACGCTGACTTCGGCGGCGAAGTCGAGCG